>DATGXZ010000528.1:0-2417 GCA_035298445.1 Flavobacterium sp. | reverse complement strand
GCTCATTCCCGCCGTAGCCGCCATCGATCACGAGGTCTACAAGGTTTTGCCACTTTTCAAATATCAGCTCGGGATCGGTCGAGTATTCCAACACCTCATCTTCATCGTGTATGGACGTAGACACAATCGGGTTTCCCAACTGCCGGACGATTTCCAACGCGATGTTGTTGTCCGGCACGCGGATCCCGACGGTTTCCCGTTTCTTGAATTCGCGGGGGAGTTTATTGTTTCCTGGCAATACAAAGGTGTAAGGCCCGGGGAGGCATCGTTTCAATATCTTGAACGTAGTGGTGTCGATTTGCTTCACATAATCTGACAAGTGGCTAAGGTCGGCACACACAAACGAAAAATTCGCCTTCTCGATCTTAATGCCTTTGATACGCGCAATACGCTCCAACGCGCGGCTGTTCATGATATCGCAACCGAGTCCATACACGGTATCGGTCGGATAAATCACCAATCCGCCTTCGCGCAACACCTTCACCACACGTGCGACGTTCGCCTCGTTGGGTTTGTCTTCGTATAATTTGATGAATTGGGCCATAGAAGGAGGTTGGGGTGTTGGGTTTTGGGTTTTGGGTTTTGGGTTTTGGGTGGTGAGTTACGGGACAACTGACTACTGACTACTAACTACTGAACCACATCCAGTTTCGCGAATCGCAGCAACAATTTCTTGATACCCCCGACTTCAAAACGGATTTCCGCTTTGCGATCGGCACCTACGCCTTCCAGGTTCAGCACCTCGCCTCTTCCGAAGCGTTCGTGCATCACGACATTGCCGATCATGAGGTTCGGTCCGTCGGACATGGGCGAAGAAGGTCTCGAATTCACCGGTTTCAGGCGGCGGATGTCGGCAGTGGGTTTCGGTTCATTATCGGTAATCCATTTCGGTGGTGTGCCGGCAACGGGCTTCGTCTGTCGCAGCTTCGATTTGTCGACATCACCAAAGATATCGGTATTGATCATCGGTTTATACCGATACGAATTGTCTTCCGGCGTAAGGTATTCCAGGTATTGGGCGTCAATCTCATCGATGAATCGGGACGGCTCGCTGTCGCTTAGTTTTCCCCAGCGGTAGCGCGACTGGGCATACGTCAGATACGCCTGGTATTCGGCCCGGGTAATGGCTACATAAAACAGGCGGCGTTCTTCCTCAAGTTCCGAACGCGCGTTGAGGCTGAGGGCGCTCGGGAAGAGGTCCTCCTCCATCCCAACCACAAACACATACGGGAATTCGAGTCCTTTTGCCAGGTGGATCGTCATCAAGGCCACCCGGTCGTCATCGCCGGTATCATTGTCAAGATCGGTGGCCAGTGCCACGTCTTCCATGAATTCGGACAATGAACCACGTGCGCCGTCTACTTCTTTCTGTCCTTCGGTGAAATCCTTGATACCGTTCAGGAGTTCCTCAATATTCTCGATGCGTGCGATTCCTTCGGGCGTGGCGTCTTTCTTCAATTCCTGCACCAATCCGGTTTTCTTCGCTACCAGATCGGTCATAAAGAACGCGTCATGCGTTTCGTTCAGGATCTGGAAACTCTTGATCATCGTAACGAAGTCGGAGAGTTTGTTCTTTGCCGACGCATTCAGTTTGAGGTCGATGCGGTCGATGGCTTCCATCACTTCAAACATCGAAACCTTGTAATGGTTGGCGGCAATCGTGAGTTTCTCAACGGTGGTATCGCCGATACCGCGCGCCGGATAGTTGATGACCCGCACCAGTGCCTCTTCGTCTTTTGGGTTCAGTACCAGTCGGAGGTAACACAGTACGTCTTTGATTTCTTTCCGTTGGTAAAACGAAAGTCCCCCGTATATCCGATATGGGATGTCGCGTTTGCGCAGTGCGTCTTCAATCGACCGCGACTGGGCATTCGTCCGATACAACACCGCGAAATGGCCGTTCTGGCGTTGCTGCTGCATCTTCTCCTCGAAAATCGTCTGTGCCACGAAACGTCCTTCCTCGGCATCAGTGAAACTGCGGTGTACTTTTACTTTCGGACCGTGTTCGTTGGCGGTCCACACGACTTTATCGAGCTTGACTTTGTTTTTATCGATGATGGAATTGGCCGCTTCCACGATATTCTTCGTCGAGCGGTAATTCTGTTCCAGGCGATACGTCTGCACACCCTCATAGTCTTTCTGGAAGTTGAGGATGTTGTTGATGTTCGCGCCCCGGAAGGCATAAATACTCTGCGCATCGTCGCCTACTACGCAAATGTTCTGGAAGCGGTCGGAAAGCGCGCGTACAATCAGGTATTGCGAATGGTTCGTGTCCTGATACTCATCGACCAAAATGTACCGGAATCGGTTTTGGTATTTGGACAACACATCCGGAAAACGGGTAAGCAATTCATTGGTTTTCAGCAACAGGTCGTCGAAATCCATAGCGCCGGCCTTGAAGCAGCGGTCGACGTAAT
>DATGXZ010000527.1:0-9471 GCA_035298445.1 Flavobacterium sp. | reverse complement strand
AAAGCTAGAGCAAAGCGCCCGACGGCGCACTTATATATAATACGAGAAGGAGGACGATGCGCCGGCACGCTATAGTAGGAGTTAGGAATTAGGGGTTAGGAGTTAGGGAGTAGGAAGTAGGCAGTGGGCAGTAGAAAGTAGGAAGTGAGCAGTGGGCAGTGGGCAGTAGGCAGTGGGCAGTAGGCAGTGGGCAGTAGGCAGTAGGCAGTGGGCAGTAGGCAGTAGAAAGTAAGCAGTGGGCAGTAGAAAGTAGGAAGTGAGCAGTGGGCAGTGCTGGTGGTTGGTGGTTGGTGGTTGGACGAACTTCTTTCTTCTTTCTTCTTTCCTCTTTCTTCTTTCCTCCTTCCCCTCACCCCTCACCTCTCTCCTCTCCCCTTCTTATCCGTGCAGTCGTGCCAGACGGCGTTTGTCAAGTAGGCGGATGCGGCGTCCGTCTAACTCCAGCAGGCCTTCGCGGGCGAAGCCAGACAAAAGCCGGATGCAGCTTTCGACCGCGGTACCGACGATACCTGCCAGGTCTTCGCGCGACAGTTGCAGCCGCAGACTTCCATCGGGAGTTTCGCCAAAGCGCGCCGACAGGTATAACAGCGCATGGGCCAACCGGGCGGTAACAGTCTTTTGTGCCATGTCGACGAGCACATCATCGGTTTCGCGTAAATCCTGGCAAATGGCTTTCATGACTGCCATAGAGAAAGCCGGCTGGGTTTCCAATAAGGCCATAACGTCGGCCTTAGGAATGAAACAACCCCGCATGTCTTCAAGGGCTACGGCCGACAAATGGGCGGTTTCTCCGCTGATGGTAGACCGCTGCCCCAGCAGTTCTCCGGCACCAGCCAAACGCACGGTTTGGTGACGCCCGTTCTCGGTTAGCTTGACGAGTTTGCAGCTCCCTTCCCTAATACAAACGATGCCATTGATGGCGGTACCTTCTTCAAACAGGGTTTCGCCCTTTCGCCAGCGACGCACCGAACGGGCCGCCGATAGCTGGCGCAGGTCGTCTTTGCGAAGTACATCGAGTGCGTTCGACTTCTTGGCGAGGCATTGCTCGCACCCGCTGGCCACGTGCCATGCGACGTTACCACAGGGGGCTCCGTGGCAATTGCCCCCGTGACAAACCGTCGTTTCAGGCTGCAAAATTGACGATGGCTATAAACAGACAAAGCAGCAGCGCGCCTACTAACCAATTAAAGACGGTACGCGGCGGACGCACGGAGAGAATCGTTCCGTTGAATGATACGCAGGCGATGACAACCAGCATCAGTTGGAACATCTGGAGTAAACCGGTTCCGTGTTCAAGTATGGCCATGGCAGCAATACCGCCCAGGCAACTTTGTACGAGGATCGCAATGGCACAGTTAGCATAATATCCTTTGCGGAATTGTTCGAAAGTGGATTGATAGACACTCATGATCTTGTGATTTTAGACGGTAAAAGTAGTGGGCGGGCAGCCGGCAAAAACTGACATTTATCAGTGATAAACATCAGGTACTCCGCGCGCCAGTTGACCTACCTTTGCACAAAAAAGAACATGTCTCGATTTGTATCTGCCCAGGAAGCTGTTTCTCATATCCGATCCCATCAACGTATATATGTACAGGCGGCTGCCGCAACGCCGTCTGTGCTTACCCATGCCCTGGCAGCACGCGCCGATGAACTGCAGGATGTCGAAATCTGCCACCTCCACACCGAAGGACCGGCTCCGTATGCCGACCCTGCACTGGCAGCTAGCTTCCATGTAAACTCTTTCTTTATTGGCAAGAACGTACGCCACACCCTTTCTGCCGGTAATGGCTCGTATACGCCGGTATTCCTTAGCGAACTGCCCAACCTCTTTCGAAAAGGCGCGCTACCTATTGATGTGGCGTTGGTGCATGTGTCGCCGCCCGATGCCCATGGCTATTGCTCACTGGGTGTTTCAGTAGAAGCGACCTTAGCCGCGATGGAGCAGGCGCAACTGGTGATTGCACAGGTAAACCCTCGTATGCCGCGGATGTTCGGCGACGCGATCGTACACGTCTCCCAACTCCACTATATGGTAGCGGTGGATACGCCGCTTTTTGGCCATGACATGCCCGCCATTTCGGAAGCGGAGGCCAAAATCGGCGCCTTCGTGGCTTCGTTGATTGACGACAGAAGTACGTTACAGATGGGTATCGGTTCCATCCCCAACGCGGCACTGGCCCAACTGGGAAACCACAAAGACCTCGGATTGCACACGGAAATGTTCTCGGATGGCGTGATCGACCTCATCGAAAGCGGTGTCATCAACTGTCGCTATAAAGGTATTGGCCGGGGAAAAGCGCTGGCGACGTTTTTGGTGGGATCGCAACGCCTGTATGATTTCGTACACGACAATCCCTTTATAGAGATGCGGGAATCGTCGTTCGTCAATGATACGAGCCGGATACGGAAAAACCCGCGAATGGTAGCGATCAATTCGGCGATAGAGGTCGACCTTACCGGCCAGGTGTGTGCTGACTCAATCGGACGGAATATGTATTCGGGCGTAGGCGGACAAATGGACTTCATCCGCGGGGCCGCGCTTAGTGAAGGTGGCAAGGCAATCATTGCGCTTCCTTCAGTGACCAAAGACGGCACCAGCCGGATCGTACCGTTTCTGCGACAGGGCGCCGGTGTGGTCACGACCCGGGCACACGTACAATATATCATTACCGAGTACGGAATTGCGGATTTGTATGGAAAAACGCTGAAGCAACGCGCCAAAGCGTTAACAGATATCGCACATCCGGATCACCGCGAATCGGTTGAAAGACGGTACTTCGAAGAAGCCACTTGCCCGATCGTGAGCGTATGCTGATTACTTCGTACGGTTGGCGGCGATGCGTTCTGAATTGGCGCAGGCCCACTCAAGCATACCCTTCAGGTGGGAGAGAAACTCCTGCCCCAGGGGTGTAATGGTGTATTCAACCCTCGGTGGTATTTGGGGAAACACCTCACGGGTGACCATTCCAAATGATTCCAACTCGCGCAACGTGACGGTCAGCATTTTCTGGGAAATACCGTCGACAGCATGCCGGATTTCGTTGAAACGCAGTGTTTCACGGGCACCCAGGGTCATCATCACCAGCACTGACCATTTATCGCCCAAGGTGTGCATAATGTCTTTCACCGGACACAGCGGAAGACCCGTTTCCTTCTTCGCAAGAAAATTTTCAGCAATTTTTTTGGCGTCTTTTACTGTAAAATCAACAATCGTTTCCATTTGGTTACTGTGTTACCGGCGCGTGCCTTCTTGTTTGCTACTGTCTTTTTGTTTTTACTTTGCAGTCACCAAAAGTAACTAAAAAACTTTTATTAACTGTCTTTTTATTTCCGGCCGGGATGAAAAGCCATAAAAAACAAAACATGAGCAACCACATCATCCTTATTACGGGCACCAACAGCGGTTTCGGCTGGCTGCACGCCCACACGCTTTCTGCCGCAGGACACACCGTGTATGCCGGCATGCGTAACACCCTTACCTCCAACAGTGAAAAAGCGGCGGCCCTCGGGGCACTGCCGAATGTACACGTAATCGAACTTGACCTGTCTGACGAAGCCAAGGTGAAGGCGGCGGTCGACGGAATCGTAGCGAAGGAAGGGCGCATTGACGTTCTCGTCAACAATGCCGGGAACTTTAAAGGCGGCATCGCCGAAACGTTCAACGAGCACGACATCGACGATTTGTTTGACATCCACCTCAAAGCGACCTGGCGCACGATCCGGGCGGTATTGCCCCACATGCGTCGTCAGGGCGACGGGTTGATCGTTAATACGTCAAGTGTACTCGGCCGTTTTTCTGCCCCGTTCATGACCTTCTATAACGCAGCGAAATTTGCGGTGGAAGGCCTTTCGGAAGGCTTGCGCGCAGAGGTACGCCAATTGGGTATTGATGTATCCATTGTAGAACCAGGCGCTTTCCCCACCGACATCTTTGGTAAATCAGGCCAGGGATCGGATGCCTTTTTGGCGGAAGGATACGGAGAACTCGCATCGATCCCAGAACAGGTTGGTGCCGGTATCGGACAGTATTTCGAGCAAGCGGCGCCGAACCCGCAGTTGGTTGCCGATGCGGTAAAACAATTGGTCGATGCGCCGAAAGGTACGCGCCCGGCACGGGTGGTGGTCGATCCGGGCAACGGACACCTCGTTCAGGCGCTCAATGCACGCGCAGAGGAAGGTTATAGCGCCTTTCTCGAGGCGTTCGGCATGGGTTCCCTACTCAAATAAATGATAAATAAGCCCCGGTTCCCCATCGGGGCTTTCTTTTTTCTTCACACGGGCGCTTGCCTGAAGACGAACGTATTGGGGTTCTTCTCCTTAAAATAATCTCGAACTGCGATAAAAAAATCGCGTATAGTCAAGGTTGATTTGCGATAAAATTGCTTTTTGCACATAAAAACCTTACGATTATCCGATTATTTTCGCAAAATTTGAAAATAACACAATTTTAAGGTAGCTTTACCGACTTTACCCGAATGCCCCGGTGTTCAACATTTGTCGGTCCATGACTTTTCAGGCACAACAGGATATAGCACGTTCACGATCGGAATTCTTTCACGAAGCCGAGGTCCTTTTTTCCATATGGGACCTTGACCTCAGGTGTGTCGATGCCAATGAATTCACCCTTAAGGTGCTGAAGCTGCCGCGTGAGGAGGTCGTAGGTAAACATATGACGGAGTTATCACCGTATGTAGAGTCAACCGGCCGTCTGCAGCAATATCAAGAGGTACTCCGAACGGGCCAAACGCTGGTTATCGATGAAATGCAGACGCACCTAGGACCCGGATTCACGCACTTCCGCGTAAAGGCGTTTCGGATGGAGAAAGGTTTGGGCATCATTTCCAAGAACATAACGGATCTCAAGGTCATCATTGCCGAAGACGTCAGGATATTGCAGCAGCAGAAAGAACTGTTGCTCAACCAGAATACCCAACTTACCGACTTTTGTCACATCGTCTCACATAACCTCCGGGCTCCTTTGGTGAATATTGCGATGCTGGCGGACTATATGGAAATGGCCACGGAACATGACGACCTCAGGGAACTGGCCGGTCGCCTGAAGCCGGTCGTGGGTCATCTCAATGAGACGTTTGAGCATCTTGTAGAGACGTTACAGATCAAAAGTGACCTTTCGGTACAATCAGAACCACTCGATTTCCAGTCAATCGTCAACCCCATCCTACAGGGCTATCGGGCACAACCCGCTTTTGAGGATTGCGTCGTGACAACCGATTTTAAGGTCCCATCTGTCATTTTTCCAAAGAAATATCTCCAAAGCATTGTGTCCAATCTGGTCAGTAATGCCTTCAAATACCGCTCGCCCGAACGTCCGCTGCGCCTACACCTGGCGTCGCAAATGGAGGACGGCGAGGTACGGATGTCGGTGAGCGATAACGGATTGGGGCTCGATCTCGATTTACATCGGAACCGGATCTTTAAAATCCGCCAGGTCTTTCACAAACATCCCGATGCAAAAGGTTTTGGTCTTTACATGACACGTGCCCAGGTGGAGATGATGGGCGGAACGATTTGGGTGGAAAGCCAGCCCGATGCAGGAAGTACATTTTACATTCAATTCAAACAGTCGTAATGCACACCAAAACCATCATATTGATCGACGATGACGATATTTTCGTCTACCTGACCTCAAAAGTAATCGCCGGTGCGCAGGGCCTGGAATTGATGAAGGTGTTCGGAAACGGACTCGATGCCCTACACTACCTAAAGGCGCATATCGCCTCGCCTGGTGATTTGCCGGAGATCATCCTGTTGGATCTCTCAATGCCCATTATGGATGGATGGCAATTCCTGGAAAGTTATCTCCCCCTCATGCCAAAATTCGGGAAGAAAATTACGCTTTACATCGTCAGCTCTTCCATAACACCCGCCGATATCAGTCGCGCCCGCGCCATAGAAGCCGTCTGCGATTATATCATCAAGCCCATCACGAGCGATACGCTCACCCAGATAGCGGCCTCTCTATAACCGCGTTCCCGCAGCCGCAATAACTCTTTATGACCTCAAAGTCCCGGTATGCCTGGAGACTGGTGGTATCTATTCAGGCTGTCAGAAGGCTAAGGGTAGGGAAAAAACCAAAGGTGCTGTTTCATCTCCGAACGTTCGCTGCATCTTTTCCCAACCAAAAAACACCGACATGAAAAAAATACTACTCTTGCTGGCGATGGTCCTTTCCGGATTCGTCAACGCCCAAACCGTCGCCATCCAACCGCCTTCCCTGTCACAATGTAACAATGAGGTTTTTAACCTGAACATCCAAACGCCGATTATACTCGGTGCCCAGGATCCGCAGTATTTCTATGTGACCTATTACACGACAGGTTCGGATGCCGAAAATGAAACCAATGCCATCCAGCAAACGTCGTTTTTTGTCAGTCAACCCACACAGGTGATTTTCGCCCGGGTCGACAGTTTACTGGATGACAGCTATGCCATTACACAATTCAACCTCGAATGGGGTTCTGCAATGGTAGATCAGCTTCCGGATGAAGTGGTTTGTAATTTATGGAACGTCCCTGTTCCTTCATTCGGCCAAATACACACACAGCCCGGCGGCGGCGGCGTTATTATCCCTCCTGGCACCATCATTACCTCCACCGAAACCCTCTACGTTTACAATCAGGATGGCCCGTGTTCGGCGGAAAGTTCGTTCACGATTACGGTCGTACATCCGGATCCGGTTTCACCGATGGACGATATCGTCTCGTGCGGACCCTACACCCTACCCGATCTCCCGGCGGGGCTAAACTACTCACTAAATGGGCAGGACCTCCCACCGGGTTCGGTCATCTCGGAAAATGCGGTTGTAGGTGTTGTGGCTCCTTTTCCATGTGGCCTTTTACAAGAGTTTACCGTAGTGATTACCGCACCGTCGGGCACGGTAAACGCTCCGCCTTTGGTTACCTGTGCACTTGAAGGTTCGGCCATGGGTATTTTCGACCTGACGAGTACCATCCCGTTTTTTTCCGCTGGATATCCATCCGCCGCCATTTCCTTTCACCTGTCGGAAGCCGATGCGGTGACCGGACAGAATCCGATTGAGAATCCGATTTTCTTTCCAGTGCCAACCGGCTTCCAGATTGTTTTCGTCCGGAGCGTGATTCCAACGGTAAATGGAAACTGTGCGACCGTTAACACACAAGCTCTCATCGTCGAGCAGTGCACACCCACCACCCTTACGGTTTCGTTTCACGCGGATTACGAAGGCGCGGGGTGCACGTCATCATCGTCACCCGTGGGAGGTGCCGTTGTAACCGTCGTGGCAGGGAATGTCTACTATTATGGTATGTCGGGGCCTGACGGCACCATAAGCTTTTTCAATTTACCGACCGGACCTGTGACCATCATGGCTCCTGACGCCCTGGCCGGACTGGTACTTTCCGGACCGGGTACTTATACGGCCGTGCTTGACCCGATTCAGAACACCAATTACCAATTCGACTTTTGTTATACGCCGGTCGCCTCTGTCAACGATGTATTGGTCAGCCTCTATCCGCTGGGGAATGCACGTCCTGGATTCCCGGCCTACTATGCGGTCATCCTGTCAAATGTGGGCAACGTCACCTCTTCGGGTACCGTCACCATCGGATTCGATGGCACACGGCTGTCGTTTTCGAGTGCCGACCAGACACCGGTTGCACAGACCTCCGACACCATCTCCTTTAGCTACAGCAATCTGGCGCCGTGGCAAAGCAGCTACATGTGGATGACCTTCCTGGTGGCCCCTCCCCCAACCGCTGACATCGGTGATGCTTTACAGTTTACGGCAACCGTCACACCCAACCAACCCGATAATAACCCGGGCAACAATTCCATGTCGTTTGCACAACCGGTAGTGAACTCTTTTGACCCGAACGACATTGCGGTGCTGGAAGGCGCCGTTATTTCGCAGGAACAGGCCGACGACTGGCTGCATTACATCGTCCGATTTGAGAATACGGGGACGGCCGAAGCCATCAACGTGCGGGTGGAAAATGCGCTGAGTGACCTCCTCGACTGGAGTACGTTCGCAGTGGAAGGTGCCAGTCACCCCGTCGAAACGACCCGCCAAGATAACCTGGTAACCTTCCGCTTTGACGATATAGACCTGCCGGCTACTGTTCAGGATGCGGTTGCCAGCCATGGTTGGATTGCGTATCGCATCAAACCGGGATCCAACTTTATACAGGGAACTACGATTGAAAATGATGCTGCTATCTTCTTCGACTTCAATGCCCCCGTACAAACGAACACCGTGACGACAGAATTAGCGCCTTTATCGATTGCCGATCCCAAAACCGATAATTTTGTGATTTATCCAAATCCGGCTGAAGAATTCGTACGGGTGAGGTCGACAAATACGGACTCGGAAATAATGGTGCATGATGTTACAGGGCGCCGCATACCAGTTTTTTCGCGGCAGGAAGGAACCGAAACGTGGGTCAACATCGCGCCACTACCTCCCGGCGTTTATACAGTGAAGATCCAGACCAGATCCGGAATCACCACCCGGAAATTACTCAAACGGTAAACAAAGGGCGCTCCAAAAGGGCGCCTTTTTTTCTTCCCGATTGTCTTATCGTACCAGTACAGGTTCCGGCATGGTATCCCGCGTTGCAGGCTTTGGGGTTTCAGCGAGTAACATCAATCGCTCTCCCTCCTCTCGTGCCTTGCGCCGCTCTCTTTTCTTTATGTCCTTTATTTCGGTCGATTTCAGGGCCGCCACCTCGGCTTCGTACACTTTTTGCCACAGGCCATCGTCTGCGCGTTTGAGGAACACCTTTGTGACAAGCGTGGTCGCTTTTATGGAAACATCCGGATAGCTATTCTGTGAAATCTTCATATCCGCATACCGCACCTGTGCATAGCCAGACATGCTGACCAAACATACGAGTATCATCCACTTCATTACATGCATTTTAAACAGAGCCAACGCTCATTATGGGGTTCTATCAAAAATAGGTATCGAAAACCGAAAGTCCTACCTAAACCGACGAACTACTAAAATTTAGGACAAAATGCGAATGGCCTATTCCTTGCTATCAAAAAAGACTGCCCTTTCCCGGACTCGAACAACCTGTCGGCCGCCACTCCTATTTCCCGAAAAAGAAAAGGCCGTCTTTTCAGACGACCTCCCTTACAAAACATGTCTAATCGCTTATTGTTTCACCAACTTGGTCGCAGCGGTGCCGGCCTCGGTGGTAGCTTTTACAAAATACACACCAGCGGGAACGCCTTCAACCGAAACACCTTCTTCGGTGTAATTGAGGTCACGCAACTTGCGCCCCTGTATGTCGAAGAGGGCAACGCTACGAACCGGGGATGACGACTGAATACGGAAACGATCAGCAGCCGGGTTCGGATACACGGTGAACGAAGCCGTCTCAAAATCGGGGGTTCCGAGTGAAGCGGTGAAAGTGGTTTGCGCCATATTCGTCTGTACCATATTATCATAGTCGAGGTATACCGCCG
>DATGXZ010000526.1:0-10775 GCA_035298445.1 Flavobacterium sp. | reverse complement strand
ATGTATCGGTGAACGGACGTCCGGTAGCGATTACCGATGTCGATGGTCATTTTCGTGTCGATCTCGTGGCCACCGCCGAATTGGTCTTTTCGTATCCCGGCTATCGAACGCAGCGCGCCCGACCCGAAAGCGCAAACAGCTATTTCAACATCCGTCTACTACCTGAAGCGGGCGAAACAGGTCGCGAGGCCGCCAAAAACGCAAACGTTGCGGCCAATTCGGTTGTGCGGCTGGTCATTGAGCGGCGCAACCAGAACGACCCGCAAAAGCGACTGGCGAGCTACCGGTTCAGTGCCTACAACAAGCTGGTCGTCACTGCAGAACCCGACTCCATTGATGACCATATCGACCTTCACACCGTCTCCCGTCGCGGGCGAAAAGAGGTCGAGCCTGATTCGACAGTGTATAAGTTCCGGCAGTTGATGGACAAGCAACATCTCTACCTCATGGAGCGTGCGTCTCGGTTCGAATATGCTGCCGGCCGGCTCAAAGAGACCGTACTGGGCGCACGTATGGCCGGTTTTCGGCAACCCGTATATGAAGTGATTGGCTTTACGCAACAGTCCTATTCCATCTACGATCCTGAGTATGACCTGATGGAAACGCGTTACCGGAGTCCGTTAGCCGAAAACGCACCCCGTTACTACTACTACAAACTCCTTGACACGATGGAAATCGGCGGACGTCCGGCGTATGTGCTGTATTTCCGGTCGAAGAAAGACACGCCGAAACGGCCGGTGCTACGCGGGCTGTTGTATATCGATACGGAAACCTATGCGGTTGCAAAGGCGGTAATGCGCGTCAAAGGAATCGTGAATTTACGGGCGACGCATGACTTTCGTTTTTTAGAGGAGAAAGGGATTTGGTTCCCGACCGGAAGTGAGTTCCGCATCGACAAAGGCACCAATGATGAACCCATCCGGATATTGGGAGAGACGGTTACCTTCGACGCCTCCTCCGACAGCGAACGCAGCCGGAAATTGCAACCGTCTGACTATACCTTCGTGCAGTCGGCGACCACCTATTACGGCCTCGAATACGACGTGCCGATCGACATCCGGCGCACTGCGGTTTCGATCGACATCCGGGATTCTGCCATCGACCGTGACACGGCTTTTTGGGACGCCTTTCGACGGGATACGCTGGATGCCCGCAGCCGGGAGACCTATCGCGCGCTTGACCGACTTTCGAAGAGACGACAGATCGAGCGTAAGTTTCGTATTGGCAAGAAAATCATCAATGGCTATCTTCCGATTGGGCCGGTCGATCTTGACCTTCGGTATCTACTCAGTTATAATAATTACGAGGGATTTCGATTCGGAGTCGGCGGCGTCACCAATGAACGACTGTCGCCCTTTTACCGGATTGACGGCTATGTAGCCGATGGCACCAAAGACGGACAGATGAAATATAGCCTGGGAGGTGCCGCCCGCGTGGGCAAGTTCTCGGCTTCCTGGATGGGAGTGAACTATACCGACGACATCCGCGAGATCGCGAGCACGTCGTTTGCCATTGACAAACGGGTGTTCAAGATCTATGATCCGCGACCTATCAACATCAGTACATTTTACAACCACAAGACGTGGCGGGGTTACATCGAAACGCGTATCATCCCCAAGACCGAGAGCATCTGGCAACTGCAGCACAGTGATGTACGGCCGTTGTTTGGCTATGAATTCGTTACCAATGGCCAGACCTATAGCCGGTATACGCTTACGACGGCTTCCCTCGCGCTTCAATGGAATCCGTTCAGTGATTATATGCAGACGCCGACGGGCCGTCTTGAGATCGAGAAACGCTATCCGCAGTTTACGTTCCAGGTGACGCGGTCGATGAAAGGTTTTTGGGACAGCGATTTTTCGTTTATGAAGTTCGACTTCCGGGCCGATTACGAAATTCCGTATCTCGACGGACAACGCTCTTCGTTTTTGTTGACGGCCGGCTATGCCAATGGAGATGTGCCGCTTACGCATCTCTATAACACCTCGCCGAACAACCTTACGAAAGACCGGCTTTTGCAACGGATTACCATCGCGGGCAAGAACAGTTTTGAGACGATGTATTTCAACGAGTTCTTCTCCAGTCGCTATGTGACATTCCAGGTGAAGCACGGCCTGCGCCGGATACGATTAGCCCGCAAGATCAAGCCTTCACTCGTGTTTGTATCGCGGATGGCCTACGGTTCGATGCAACGGCCATGGCAGCATGTCGGGATTGCGTATAAGACGCTCGACAGTGGATTTTTCGAGTCGGGATTGGAACTTAATAAAATCTTCTCTGGATTTGGACTGACCGCATTCTACCGATACGGTCCCAACCAATTGCCCCGCATGGAAGACAACCTGGCGGTCAAACTCAGCTTTTCGCTCGATCTCGGCTTTTAACGGGAGGAGACGACCTTGAGTCCGACGACCGAAATCAATAAGGTGGTGATGAAGAACAGCCGCCAGAAATCAGCCGGTTCTTTGAAGAAAACGATTCCGACAATCACAGTTCCAACGGCGCCGATGCCGGTCCAGACGGCATACGAAGTGCCAACGGGTAAGGTTTGGGTAGCCTTATAGAGGAGGAACATACTACAGGCGAGGCATATGAGGAAGCCCGTCATCCATCCCCACCAATGCAGGCCGGAGGCTTCTTTGGCTTTGGCGAGGCAGGAAGCAAACCCGATTTCGAAGAGTCCGCCGATGATCAAAAACACCCAACCCATTACGGCCGGATGATTAACACAGAAGGGATGTGTCCGAGCCACGGACTTTGCGTATTCACCAGTTTTTTCCAGCTTTCAAGGCTTACGATCATCATGTCCTGCGACTCGAGGAAGTCGCGTTTCATCGTGCGACCGCCCATCCGCCCGATATATTCAGGCGTGTTTGCCTCGACTTCGGCGAGTACACTTCGCAGCACAGGGCTGTCGTTTCCTTCCACGCCTTCCGCAACGGTCACAATTGATTTGTTGTTGTCGATCAGGCGCTTGGCGTAGGTGACAAGGAAGGCATCGCCATCTCCGAACACCGGCATGAAGATACGGTCGATGCGCTCAAGGTTTTTGTCTACGAGAATCCCCACCGGCATCTTACATTTCGTCAGGATTTGGCGCGTACGTTCGTCGAAAGGGGAGTTTTCGAAAAGTCCTTCTTTGCCAGTGAATTTGTCGATGAGGCGGTCAGGATTAATGATGCGCGTTGTGAGTCCGAGCACTTTCCCTAACAACGTTCCCTCAAAAATCGAGTGGCCGAGCCCGACCAACAGTAGGTCGTAGTCGCCTTTGTTCGCGATTTCGACGATGTCCATATCAATATCGTTCGACGCCTTGAAGAGTTTCACGATGGGTTGTTCCAGTTCTTCCGCTTCGGCGAGGATGGGCGAGAAAGTCTTGTTCTCCAATTCTTCGAAATCAAACGTGTGGATTTCGTTACTCAGCGTCAGGTGCATGGCCGTGACGGTATTGCCTCCCGGTTCGCGACGCACGAGTCCGGCCGCCAGACGCAACAACGCCCGTCCGCGGTCGGTATTTCCGAAGGAGAAGAGGATGCGGTAAGGACTTTCCTTTTTGATTTCCTCTATGATGACGTCGTCTTTGGTTTTGAAGATCCAGTTGATGAGGTTGAGTGCCGGGCCCGTCATGACGGTCGTCAACAGCGCCATGATGACCATCATCGTAAACACCGTAGGGGTGAGGACTTTCAGGTCAAGTCCGATGTTAAGCACCACCAGTTCCATGAGTCCACGCGTGTTCATCAGCGCGCCAATCGTGAGGCTGTCGCGCCAGTTCTGGCCGGTGAACCTAGCGGCCAGGGCACTTCCGAGAAATTTACCGACAACGGCTACGCAGATGATCCATCCGGTAAGTTCCCAGTGTTTGGGATCGTCGATGAGGCCGATTTGGGTGCGGAGACCCGTAAATACGAAGAAAAGCGGCAAGAGTAGGATTACGGAAACATCTTCTACTTTCTCGATAAAGATGTTGCGGAATTTGGTGTTGTCGGGCATGATCGCGCCGGCCATAAACGCACCGAATAACGCATGGATGCCGATGACTTCAGTGGTATAGGCCGAGATGATGAGGGTCAGGAGGAAAATCGCCACCACTGGCTTGCTTAGGCTTTGGCGGGACGCTTTCAGGTCGCCGATCCGCTTCAGGAACGGACGGACGAGGTAGAGCATGATCATCACGTAGAGCACCGCCATGCCGATCACATATAAACTACTCCCGAAGGAGCCTGCCTTTACGATGGCGATGACGGCAGCCAGTATACACCAAGCGGTGATATCGTCGGCGGCGGCGCAGGTAATAACGATGGCGCCGAGTTTGGTTTTATGGATGCCGCGTTCCTGGACGATACGGGCGAGTACGGGAAAGGCCGTGATACTCATGGCGATGCCGAGGAAGAGCGCGAACGACAGGAACCGCACGGTACCGGGCGCGTATTGGCTGTAGATAAAATACGCGAGTCCCAACCCAAGGGCAAACGGGAAAACGATGCTGGCGTGGCTGATGACGACCGCGTCTTTCGCTTTGTTTTGCAGGGCTTTAAGGTCGAGTTCCATGCCGACGACGAACATGAAGAGGATGAGTCCGATCTGGCTTAAGAACTGAAGGTTCCCGAGGGATTCCTTAGGGAAGAGCAGTGAGGAATACTCGGGTAAATAGTATCCGACAAGCGAAGGCCCGAGTACGATCCCGGCGAGTATTTCCCCGACGACGGACGGTTGTCCGATTTTACGGCAGATCCAACCGAAGAAGCGCGCCACCAGGATGATCGTGATGATCTGTGCGAGCAGCAGGGCCAGCGGATGGTGGAGGTTGTCGCTGATACTGGTCAGGAAGTCGTCCCAGCGATCGTGGTACGACCCGGCGTGTTTGAACTGACGGCCACGTTCGAGCACCTGCCCTTTCGAGATAATCCAGTACATCAGGGCGCCTGCACCACCGATGGTTACAATGTAGAAAAGGGAGTTCTTCAGGTTCTTCATGCCGGAAAGATGTCGGAAGCCAAAGATAGGAAAATGACTTTCGAAAACCACGTCGTTGGCGAATGGTTACAAAATCTTAAATAAACGGTGTTTGCGGGTATTTTTACAGGATGATGGTTGGGATTTCCCGCCGTGGAAACGTACCTTTGCGCGGCATTTCCGAAAATGAAACGAAAAAAGAACGCACGTCCGACTGGGGTTTGGGAGAAAGCCGCCCGGATCATCCTGACCAACAGGGTGGCCATACTTGTGGCCATTGGTGTGCTGACGGTTTTTTTGGGTTGGGAGTGCCGTAATCTCGGAATGACCTACACCGAGGCCAACCTCCTGCCTAAGAAACATCCGGCCAACATTGCCTATGAAAAGTTCCTTGCGCAGTTTGGCGAAGAGGGCAACCTGATAGTCTTGGGGGTAAAAGACCAGCGCTTTTTCACGCCGAAAGCGTACGCATCGTGGAATATCCTGATGTCGGGACTCAAGAGCCAGAAGGAGGTTGAGCTGGTTATTTCGGTGAACGACCTCAAAAAACTGGAGAAAGATACGATAGCCCAACAGTTTCGGATGGTGCCCTTGCTCGATCAGGCGAAGACGACCGATGAGGCCTATCTGCGCGCGATACGCCATGAACTGTTTGACCGTCTGCCTTTTTACGAAGGACTGCTCTACAACAAACAGACGGGTACGATCCGTTCGGTGGTGTATTTAGATAAAAAGATGGTGAACACGGCGGCCCGTAAGGATTTCATCCTAGACAAGCTGGTGCCGGCCGTCGAGCGGTTTGAAACCGAGACGGGTATTGATCTGAAGGTGTCGGGCATGCCGTATATCCGGACAATCAACGCCGATAATATGAAGGGCGAGATCGGGTTGTTTATCGGTGCGGCCTTGTTGACCGTGTCGGTGATCTTTTTCTTTTTCTTCCGTTCGTTCCGGGCGACACTGATTTCCATCTGTATCCTCTTGCTCGGTGTGTTGTGGTCGTTTGGCACACTTGGACTGTTCGACTATAAGATTACCATCCTCACCGCTGTGGTACCGCCGCTTATTATTGTGATTGGTATCTGCAACTGTATTTTCCTGATCAACAAATACCAACAGGAAATACAGAAACACAAGAACCAGGCGAAGGCCCTGCAACGGGTCATTTCGAAGATCGGGATGTCGACGATGATGACGAACCTGACGACCGCGGCGGGTTTTGCCACCTTTATGATTACGGGCAACGACCTGTTGTTTGAGTTCGGTTTGGTAACCTCGTTGAATGTCATTACCGTATACTTATTGACGCTGATGGTGGTGCCGATTGCCTACAGCTTCATGCCGATGCCGAAGGAGAAGCACCTCTACCACCTGTCGAAGAACTATATTTCGTCCTTGCTGGATCGCGTGGAATTCAACGTCTTGAACCGGCGCGGACGTATCTATGCCACGTATTTCGTATTGCTTGCCGTCAGCATCTATGGCGTGTTGCAGATGCGGGTGTCGGGCAGTTTATTGAGTGAGATGCCGAAGAATGCCTCGTTCTTCGATGATATTGTCTTTTTTGAAAAGGAATTCAAGGGCGTGATGCCGCTTGAAATTACGATCCATACCGACAAAGGCCGGGTGGTGACGCCGGGGACGATCCGCCGGATGGAGGAATTGCAGCAGACGATAGCGGAGACGCCGGAATTGTCGCAGCCGGTGTCGGTCGTGAATTTTGCGAAATACCTGAACCAGGCGTTCTATAACGGCAATCCAGAGTATTACCAGGTGCCGAGTTCGCAAGAGCAGGTGTTTGTGTTGTCGTATGCCAAGTCGATGCTGAAAGGCAACGGAAAAGGCGACAACCTGATGAAGAGTTATGTGAGTGCGGACGGTCATACGGCACGGATCACCACCTTCATGAAAGATATTGGCACCGACCAAATGGTGAAGGTCGAAGCCCGCCTACAGAAGAAAATAGACGAATTATTCCCGAAAGGGAAATACGATGTGGCGATTACCGGAAAGGCCTTGGTTTTTGAAAAAGGAACTGCCTATCTGGTGGATAACCTGATCGAGTCGATCATCTTTGCCATTGTGATGATTGCCGGATTGATGGCCTATCTTTTCCGTTCGGCGCGGATGGTGGCGGCATCGGTAATCACGAATATACTGCCGTTGTGCATCACGTCGGGCCTGATGGGTTACTTCGGCATTCCGCTGAAGCCGTCGACGATTTTGGTTTTCAGTATTGCCTTCGGCATTTCAGTGGATAACGCCATACAGTTCATGGCGAAATACCGGCACGACCTGGTGGAAACCCGGGGCGATATCTTCCAGTCGGTGTTGAACGCGATTCGCGAAACGGGTATCAGTACGTTCTATACGTCGGTGGTGTTGATCCTGGGCTTTGCAACGTTCACCCTTTCAAGTTTCTCGGGTACGATTGCGTTGGGCGGACTCATTTCTGTCACGCTGCTTTTTGCGATGTTTGCGAACCTGCTGGTGTTGCCTGCGTTGGTGCTGACGTTTGAACGGAAGCGTATTACCGGGAAGAAGTCGCAGTCTCAGTCTCAGTCTCAGTCTCAGTAGTGGGTGCTGCGGAGTAGGCAGTGGGCGCCGGAACGCCATGAGAACAGTAGTCAGTGGTTAGTGGGCAGTCGCAGTCGCGGTCACAGTCGCAGTTGCGGTGGACTGATCGGAGGCTTCTTCGGTACAAGATTTCTGAAAGTATGGACGCCGTCATCCCGACGAAGGAAGGGATCGGGCGCAGTGAATGGCGTGAGAAACGGCCTACTGCTACTGCTTACTGCCAACTTTTCCTATCTTTGCACCTCAATTTTTCGACGACATGAAACACACCAAAGTGAAAGACCTGCTGGCCAGCGAAAAGGCGATGCAGGATGTGAATGTGAAAGGATGGGTGCGGACGTTCCGCAATAGTCAGTTTTTGGCATTGAACGACGGTTCGACGCTGCACAATATCCAGTGTGTGATCGATTTTGAGAATACGCCGGAGGAAACGCTGAAACGCATCACGACGGGCGCTGCGGTGTCGGTGACGGGTGACCTGACCGAGAGCCGTGGGGCGGGGCAGAAGTATGAGATCCAGGCGCGTAATATTGAGATTTTGGGTGATTCGGATGCGGAAAAGTATCCGATCCAGCCGAAGAAACACTCGTTAGAGTTTTTGCGCGCGAATGCCCACTTGCGCGTGCGTACCAATGCCTTTGGCGCGATCATGCGCGTGCGGTCGGTGTTGGCGTATGCTGTGCACAAATACTTCCAAGACCGGGGTTTCGTGTATGTGAACACGCCGATCATCACGGGTGCCGACGCGGAAGGCGCGGGTGAGATGTTCAGAGTGACCAGTTTGCCGGCTATAAATCCTCCTCTAAAAGACGAGGATAAACTGTCTGAAATCGATTATTCGAAATTTGATCACGTTGCGGAAAGGTATTATGAAAGTATACTACAGTATTTCGAAAAACGGAAAGATCAGGAGGAGTTTTTGGATGTTAAGAGTATCATCGACGCCACGTTAAGGCCAGATTTATCGGTTCTCAATCTGCGGAATATAATTTTGATGAAACCTGATGAACTTAGAAATTGGGTTAATCGATTTAGTGAAAATGAAGACCTTAGAGATTCGGGGAAAGTATTTTCTCCATTTGATAAATTTTATAAGTTCTTCCGAGATAAAGGGTTTAAAGGGTTCAGAAGGAGGAATTTGGTTCAAGAGATTAAAGCAATCTGCAAAAATAACGGGTGGGAGCTGAATAATGAAAAAGGAAATCAAATTAAGAGAATATATGATGAGAAAGAATATCCGATTTTCTCTCTGTCCTTTTACAATTTGTTTAAAATAACTGATTTAAATAATGTCGATTTTTCTAAAGATTTTTTTGGCAAGCCCACAAATTTGACGGTATCCGGTCAATTGGAAGGCGAGACGTTTGCGATGGCGTTGGGCCAGATCTATACGTTCGGGCCGACGTTCCGGGCGGAAAACTCGAACACGTCGCGTCACCTCGCGGAGTTCTGGATGATCGAGCCGGAAGTGGCGTTCAACGACCTTGACGATAACATGGACCTGGCGGAGGATTTCATTAAATATGTCGTGAAGTATGCGGTTGACCATTGTGCCGATGACCTGAAATTCCTGGAAGGCCGTTTGCTCGAAGAGGAAAAACAAAAGCCGCAGGCGGAACGCAGTGAAATGGCGCTATTGGAGAAACTGGCGTTTGTTTTGGATAATGGGTTCAAACGAGTCTCGTATACAGAAGCTATTGACATCCTGAAGGATTCGACGCCGAATAAGAAAAAGAAATTCCAGTACCTTATCGAAGAATGGGGTGCTGACCTGCAAAGTGAGCACGAGCGCTTCCTGGTGGAGAAACACTTCAAGTGTCCGGTTATCTTATATGATTACCCGGCCAATATCAAAGCGTTTTATATGCGCCTGAACGAAGACCAAAAAACGGTTCGCGCGATGGACATCCTGTTCCCGGGTATCGGCGAGATCGTCGGTGGCTCGCAGCGGGAGGAGCGGTATGACGTGTTGGTGGAGAAGATGAAGGTGCTGGGTATTGATGAGGAAGAGCTTTGGTGGTATCTCGATACGCGCAAGTTCGGATCGGCGGTGCACTCGGGCTTTGGACTTGGGTTCGAGCGGTTGGTGCTGTTCGTGACGGGTATGACGAATATCCGGGACGTGATTCCGTTCCCACGGACGCCGCAGAACGCGGAATTCTAATTTTAGAGAATATAAGGCGCGGGGTTTTCTTCGCGCTTTTTTGTGGAGGCCGCGAAGATACGAAGGCGCAAAGTCGTAAAGCCGCGAAGACACGAAGACACGAAGATACGAAGGCGCAAAGCCGTAAAACCGTAGTGCCGCAAAGGCACAAAGACACGAAGGCGCGGAGTTTGGGACATCATCGGATCGCGATTGTTGTAAAATACTTTTCTATTGTGCCTTTGCGCCTTTGTGGCCTTTTAAACGAATGGTCATGTATCTCTGACTTCGCGTCTTTGTGGCACTATCGAAAATGTACGGGAAAACCGTATCCAACCAAGCCGCGCTTCGGAGTAATTTGGCGAGAAAACAAATTATGTTTCACCCTACAACCGAAGACATCGCCACCGGCATCGTTCATGCTGCCTATCGCGTGCATCGTACCCTGGGTCCCGGTCTGCTTGAGCGTATTTATGAATCCTGCCTGGCCTATGAACTGCGAAAAGCCGGGTACCGTGTGGAGCGCCAGATCCCGTTGCCCATTGTATACGATGGCCTGGTATTTGAAGAAGGATTGCGGCTGGACCTGTTGGTCGAAAACCGAATCATCATCGAAATAAAGGCGGCCGATCATCCGCATCCGATTTGGACGGCACAATTGTTAAGCCATTTAAAATTGACGGACAAAAAATTGGGTTTTTTGATTAATTTTAATGTGCCCTTACTAAGGGACGGAATTAAACGTTATATACACACGAAAACCTAGCGCCTGCAAGCGTTTACGGCGAACTATACAATGCTCAGACAATCACTTAACCTCAAACTTTCCCAGAAACTTTCACCGCAGCAGATCCAGTTGATGAAACTGATCCAGTTGCCCACGCTCGCATTTGAACAACGACTGGCGGAGGAATTGAACGAGAATCCCGCCCTGGAAGCCGGACAAGAGGAGGAAGACTACGCCAAAGACGAGTTCGAAAACGACGACTACGACGACTATGAAGAAGAGGACCGCGACGACCCAATCAGCGACGACCTCGAAATCGACCAATACCTGAGCGACGACATTCCGGATTATAAGACCAAGTCCAACAATTAC
>DATGXZ010000525.1:0-7076 GCA_035298445.1 Flavobacterium sp. | reverse complement strand
AAAAGAAGCCGGCTTGATGAACCAGCGGCCCTTCCGCAGTCCGCATCACACGATCTCGAACGTCGCCCTTGTGGGCGGCGGGAGCTTCCCGCAACCGGGAGAAATCTCCATGGCACACAATGGGGTTCTGTTCCTGGATGAGCTTCCGGAATTCAAACGGGAAGTGCTCGAAGTGATGCGGCAGCCGCTGGAAGATCGCGAAGTGACGATTTCACGCGCGAAGTTTACGGTTACCTATCCCTGCTCGTTTATGTTGGTGGCAAGCATGAACCCGAGTCCGGGTGGTTTTTTCAACGATCCCGATGCACCTGTGACGACCTCCCAGCAGGAAATGCAACGGTATATGGGAAAGATATCCGGCCCGTTGCTGGATCGCATCGACATCCATATTGAAGTGACGCCCGTTCCGTTCGAGAAACTGTCGGACGAGCGAAAGGCCGAAAGCAGTTCTGAAATCCGTCAGCGTGTGACCGCCGCCCGCGAACGACAATCTGCGCGGTTTGCTACGGTTGACGGAGTGCACTACAACGCGCAAATGTCGACGCGGTTGATCCGTGAATACTGTAAGCTCGACGACGCGTCATTAGGATTATTGAAAGCGGCCATGGAACGGCTCAATCTCTCCGCCCGGGCCTATGACCGTATTCTCAAGGTCTCACGGACGATTGCCGATTTGGCGTCGGCCGATGCGATTTGTCCGGAACACATCGCGGAGGCGATCCAATATCGGAGCTTGGATCGGGAGGGGTGGTTGGGGTGAGAGCCATAACTTGCAATACCTGGAGTTTAAAATGGTGCTTCGTTTATAAGTGCCTTTGATGTTCCCTACGCACCAGAAGCTACGCATTTGCAGGAAAAAGAGAGCCTCTACCTTAGCGTTATATTCCATTTTTGAACAAGAGTTGTCATTATTCTTGAGACAACCCTACGATATGGATAGCGTACAACCTATCATTCTAGACCGTCTTTTCTAATCCATCCTTCAATCGGTTCGCCATTTGACCCGAAACATTTAACACGCGCCCATTTAGGTGATACTTCTTCAATGAGAAGCTTAGTCCCAACTTCTAAAGTGTCAAAGGGCTTGTAATCATTACGCGCCTTGGATCTTATTGGAGTTTTGCTTGCAACTATAAATACTTCCTTCAAGGGTTGAGAGGAATAATTGTTAACTGTAATGTTATTCACAGTAACAGGGTGGTCAGCGGCAGAGTTAAACATTTTTGGAACCAAGTCATAAAGTACAAACACGAAAAGTGCCAGTAGGAAGTTTTCATCAACAATCTTTTTTACTTTGGCTTGGAACTCGACGAACCTCTTATATAGTTCGCGAGGGCTTAACTGAGCTTCGGACAATTCTTGAACGGAAGTAATTACTTCATCGATTTGATTGCCATACTGCGTAACTTCTTCTTCGGTGAGCTCCACTCCAAAAAACTCGCGTGCGTCCGTCACGGTAATAAACTCCTCGAATGTTGGAAATTTTGGAATGTTGGTCAAATCGGTCATATCCCGAAAGAAACTATCGAGCGTCGTCACCTTTGAAAAGAGTTCGCTGTAAGTGGAGAATTTCCCAATCGAATTTTGATGAATCAGCCCTAGAGAAGCAACGGTATCTAATGCGCCGCCAACACCATTATTTTGCTCGAAGGGTGTTCCGATGTTTCTGAGGATTTCAGTTAGATCTACAAACTTGGATTGATTAGCAGTTAAATCGCGAACATGGTTATACATGTCAGCAGAGCTCGATAATTTTGAGATAGTATCGAATGCCCTAACGGGAGCCGTTATCGCATCGATTGACCGCTGAAGATTAAAATTAAGTTCAGTCAGTGACAACGCTGAAGATAATGATTTATCTAAAAAGCCTGGGTTCTTTGTCCAATCCATTTTTAGTTTGATTTAAAGCAAAGTTACATCAAAACAGACTTGAACTTTTGTAAGTTTGATTTTCAATCTTCTGGTATGTCCCTTAAACCTTCTTCGGCTAAGAAAATTATCATTGGGGTAAGTGTTGCGTTTGTTGGCGTCATTATTTTCTTCACATCCCAACTCGTGGGCGAAACAGAAAATTGGGAATGGTTTTCGATGGATTTCCATGAGAGAGCGGATGAGATTTCCGCTTTTGGAACGCTACTTGGAGGTATTTTATCACCACTTTCAGTTCTGTTTGTTCTCTACACAGTTTTTGAACAGAGACAGCAGATTCAAGAACAAGAACGAAAGCAAAAAGAAGCCGAACGTCAATCCATGTTGAGTAGGTTGAAACTTATTAGCAATATCTTGATTTCGACAATTGATGAGATTGAATCGCAAGGTTTAGAACTTCGAATTTTTTTTAACGCCGAAAAGGCAAATCCTTCTCGGAGTCAGATGATTTATTGGAATACTCACCGAAACTTCGGTAGGTTGATGAATTTGGACTTTCTTGAAATGTTCAACGCATTTGAAGAATTTTTTTCTGATGACCCCGAATGGAATAAGATGCTCCTGACCCTCTATAATCTAAATGATTTCTACGGTTATGTATTGGCGGACCTTCAAAAAAAGCATCTTCTTCATCTTGAGAACAAAGCTTCGGACCAAGAAGCCATTGCGAAGGATATTGACAATCTGTTAGACATGATGACTGAAGTGCTGGAACAGTACAAAGTCGCATTTGGAATGTCACAATTGAAAGCGCAGCCATGGGCTTTATTATTTAACGACTTCATTCCCGCTTATTATGGTTATTTAGAGCATCACATGGCCGCGGGTACCATGACTGATTTGGGAACTATCTCAAAGGATTTATTGGCTCCGATGTTAAAAACTGCAACAAACCTTAGAGATGAAATTGGTTATGACGGTTTGGGTAGCAAAGAGGTAATTAAGTTAGCTGTATTTATTCGCAAACGCATTTACGCATTAGAAATGTATTGCATAACTTATGCGAACGACATCGAGAAACAATACCAAAACAACTTTGAAAGTAACAATGAATCTCTTAGGTTGTATCAAGTAATTAAGGGACGCATCGACCACGTGATTAGAATTAATAGCCCCAAATAGAAGGATTGCCATTTAGATGGCAAACCGTAAAACTTTCAGGTGAGAAAGGCAACTAATTAGCCGCCTTTTCTTTTATCATTCCCAGTTCGATCATTTCCATTTCGAGATAAACACTTGGTTAACGGCGCAATGGTTTTGCTGGGCTGATAGGTGTAACAATGGGGACCACCCTAACCGTGTCACGCATTTAAAGGCGATTTGCGGGCAGTTCGATTGGAAAAGAGGGTAGGAGGTCGATTTCTTTTTTTTTTGGGCAATTAATGGGCGCGATGCTACCCACGGAACCTCCTACTTAAAACACAATTGATTCTTTTTGTGGTTCAGGCGAAATCCTCTTTCTAATCGCGAAACTCAATCGAATTAAAAGATTTAGTTGATTAACTGGAACTTAACCAGTTAGGAACTCTATTAAATCGGTTGATTTTATTTTTTATTTATTGTATTGAGTTGTTTATCAATAAATTAATTAAATAGTTCTAAATAATTTTTTTAACTCAATTTAGTTGTAGAACCGACAAAGTGCATTTATAGTCTTTAAACTGCATAAATTCGTTAATCGTTTTAAATCGTTTGAGGTAATTTTCGAATTGTAGATTACTCCAGTTGGTCTCGTAAAATAGGTTGATAACATTGAAGTTGTTGGCACGACGTATTTGTCAACACTATGTTGAAAACTTCATCGTTGTTTTATAATATAAGTTCTTACATTTGAAAAAATTGGACTGATGAGTAATGATTTTTTGATAGAGCTTAAAAAAGAGTTGAAAGCCTCTCGTGAGCACACTACGAAAATTATTGCGATGATTGAGCGAGAGCTTAAGAAAACGAACCAGTTGGATATGTTCGATTTCGAGTCGGATTATAATACGTTCATAAGCAAAGCCAATGAGCTGGATGAAGCTGGTCACTTTAGAAGGGGCGAATTTTATAACATCCCAGCTAAGGCGGAAAAAGTTCAGTGGAAGGATTACTTTTATACAGTAATCAAGCGCATGGGTGGTAAGGTGCGAACTGGTGAAATTGCGAACGCAGTAATATTCGCTAACAAGGATTTTACATATAATCGAGTTAGACAGGAAGCGGCAACAAAACTGCCGTTACTTGTAAAGGAAGGCAAACTGAAAATTACTCGGGGAGCCAATAAGAAGGAAGGCAACACATATGAAGTGTTGATATGAACTAAGGCGAAGCCTTAATAATCCTCAGAACTGAGGAGGGTGTAAAACAAAAACCCCTAAACCGTCGCATGGTTTAAGGGTTTGTCCAGAGTAATAACCGTCTAATTTAAAACGTCATTACAATGAGAACTATTGTAAGAACCGTTCGAGTTGTCCGCAGGATTCGTATCACTGTGAGACCTCTCAGGTAAGCGAAAGCACAGTCATTCAATGAGTGACGAATTAACTGGTCATCGGGATGATGGCCAGTTTTTTTTTGCAAATAAATAAAAATCAAAAAAAAATTTTTCTTAAAAGTAGAAAAAAAATTTTCCTTAAGCATCACACTAAGCAATAAATAACTCGAAATCAACTCGTCAGAAGCACTGAATAGAAACTTCGCGAGCGTAAATGGCGAAGAGGAAGGCGGAATGTTAGACACCAAAAGTGTCATTTTTTTGTCCTTTTTTTTGTCCGCTTTCGAGTTAACTGTCTTTCCAGTTTGCGTAATTGCTTGATTAACATCGTTGCGATTTGAATGAATAGTGTCGCGGCGGCAAGTGCCTCGATAGACTTCGTAAACATAATTCATAGTTTAAAATTCGCCGCCGAGGGTTTTAACCTCTGAAAAGGACGGAAATCATTGCTTGCAGATAATTTTAGATTGATGTTTTCCCGCTACATTTTTTGAGCAATGGAGTTCTTCAGGCTCGTTGTTGTTTCTTTCACAGCAAGGACAATGCTGTGTGTTAGGTTTAACGACATTGGCTGGCGGTGGGCATACATATTGGAGGATTACGATTGCCAAGTTGATAATAGAAATAGCAACGCCCGCTACCGCGCATCGAGCCACGATTCGATTGGTTTTCAGGGTTTCTTTTGCTACTCTCTTATTTTTCATTTCACACTTTCTTCATATAAAACGAGGGCTTAGGATATTGTGCTTTTTTGCTCGTTTGTTGAATCGCCATTAGCGTTCAGACTTCCACGGCGTAAACATAGAAACGATAGAAAAAATAACATACGACACGTTTTTTCCCTTTTTCAGAGCGAAGTTAGAAGTGGGCGATTTGAGTTTTAAGACATGAAATTTTTGTTAAAAAAAAACGGCGGACATTTCTGCCACCGTTCTTAATTCTGAATTCAATTTTCCTTGTTTAGTTGGGCGATGATTTGTTCAACCCGCTTTGTAGTGATTAACCGGTGGTGATTTCTGATCCATTCCGCGTTAATTAAGTCGATTATCGCTTTGCCGGTGTCGATGAAGTGCACCTGCTAGATGTGTGATTGTTGCGAAGTTCAACAATGCATCCTTGTCTTGCGGAAATATGCGTTTTAACGGCTCAATCTCTCCGCCCGGGCCTATGACCGTATCCTGAAGGTCTCACGGACGATTGCGGATTTGGCGTCGGCCGATGCGATCTGTCCGGAACACATCGCGGAAGCCATTCAATACCGCAGCTTGGATCGGGAAGGGTGGTTGGGATGATTACGCCCGCTCGGCTAAAAGGCTCTCAATATCGGCTCGGCTCACAGGCTTTACGAGGTAGTCGTCCATACCGGCGTCTACGGCCTGGCGTTTTTCCTCTTCAGTGTTGGCGGCCGACAGGCCGATGATACGAATGGCATTGCCGGTCACCTCGCGTCGTATGGTGCGCGTTGCCTCAAGCCCGTCCATGATGGGCATGTGGATGTCCATGAAGATGAGGTCGGGTTGTTGTGTGCGGGTAAACGATACTGCTGCTTCGCCGTCGCGGGCTTCCGAGATTTCGGCTTGGGGCGTCACGGATTTCAACAGTGTTTTCATGAGCATCAGGTTGATAGCATTATCATCAACAATCAGGATGCGCAGCGTGTCGGTATTCATATCAGGAAATCCATTTTAGAAGGCGTTTCAACAATTTGATTTTGGTTCCATACGGCGGGTAGCGAAGGTCGACGTCGGGCCACCTACGCCGATACACCACAGGTTTGTGGTGGCTAAACGTATCGAAGCTGCGTTTACCGTGATAGGCGCCCATTCCGGAAGCGCCCACACCGCCAAAAGGGAGTCGGTCATTACTGAATTGGATAATGGTGTCGTTGATAGCGCCACCGCCAAACGACCATTTTCGGATCAAGCCCTCGGCAAACGAACGATGGTCAGTAAAGACATAGAAAGCCAAGGGCTTCCCGTAACGTCCGAGGATGCGGTCGAGGTCTTTTTCGGTGTCGTATTCCAGTATGGGAAGTAGCGGACCGAAGATCTCGTCTTTCATCAGTTCGCTGTCAAGATCATCTTCGAGTAGAAGCGTTGGTGCGATGTAGCGTTCCTCGCGTTTGGTCGTGCCTCCGAAAACGACTTTCTCCAGGTTAATCATTTTGGAGAGTCGGTCGAAATGGTCAAGGTTGATGATCCTCGCGAAATCGGGCGACTTCGACGGATCGGCCGAATACATTTCGATAAGGGCCTTTTTCATTTCGTGGGCCAATAACCGTCGTATGTGCGACTTGACCACGATGTAATCGGGTGCGATGCAGGTTTGTCCGGCGTTCAGGAACTTCCCCCAGACTATGCGCCGCGCCGTTAGCACGAGGTCAGCGGATGCATCTACCACACAAGGGTTTTTTCCTCCCAATTCAAGCGTTACCGGTGTCAGGTGCTCGGCCGCAGCTTTGGCAACGAGATGTCCCACGCGGGTGCTGCCGGTGAAGAAGATATAATCCCAGCGTTTTCGAAGGAGGTCTTCCGCCACGGTGGGTCCGCCCAGAATCGCGACGGCGTGTTCGACTTCAAACACTTCACGTACGATTTTGGCGACAAGCACCGAGGTGTCGGGCGCGAGTTCAGCCGCCGATCCTGTTTCGCAGCTGCACGCTCTGGAGAAA
>DATGXZ010000524.1:0-9630 GCA_035298445.1 Flavobacterium sp. | reverse complement strand
ATTCGCTCAGCCGTTTCTGGATCCGGACAACGCACGGGATTCTGTTCGACGGTTGTAAGGTCAAGGTCCTGATAAGGTTTCTCGAGGAAGATATCGCCTACAGAGGAAACATAGGCGGCAATTGACATACTGCCAATGACTTGTTTTGCGATGGCCCCTGCTACGACCCTGCAGGCCGTTTCTCGGGCGGAGCTGCGCCCACCGCCGCGATGGTCGCGGAGTCCGTATTTTTGGTCGTACACATAATCGGCATGGCTGGGCCGGTATACTTCGGCGAGGTGATCGTAATCGGCCGACTTTGCATCTTCATTTCGGATAATGAACCCGATTGGGGCGCCGGTCGTCCGTCCGTCGAAAAGACCAGAGAGGAACTCCACCTCGTCCGCTTCCTTCCGCTGGGTAACGATAGCCGACTGGCCCGGACGTCGTCGGTCCATTTCTACCCGAATCGCTTCTATATCCAACAAAACACCGGGCGGGCAACCGTCGACCACACCGCCGATGGCAGGTCCGTGCGACTCACCAAACGTCGTCAGCCTGAAAAGCGTCCCGAATGAATTTCCCGCCATAGATGTGGTTTGTCACAAATGTAAGGTTTCCATCCGACTCTTCCCAATGCTCCCGTTTACGAAAACATCACATTATCGTGGCAGAATACAGGATTTCATAACATATGCCCTACGATGTGGTAATATCCAAACCCGTATTTTGCCAGAAACGACCGTATGAAAGCAAAGAAGCGGCGGGTTGAACTGGTGGTGCTGTCGGATGTGCACCTTGGCACGTATGGATGCCACGCCCGCGAGCTGCATCGTTATCTCAGCAGCATCAAACCGAAGACCCTTGTTTTGAACGGCGACATCGTGGACATCTGGCAGTTCCGGAAATCGTACTTTCCTAAATCACATTTAAAGGTAATCAGACGGATCATCGACTTCGCCTCGAAGGGCGTGAATGTGTATTATCTAACCGGCAACCACGATGAGATGCTACGGAAATTCAGTGATTCGGTCATCGGCAACTTCACCATCGCCGACAAGCTGGTGCTGGAACTCGACGGTCGAAAGGCGTGGATCTTTCATGGGGATGTCTTCGACGCCTCGGTCAACCACTCTAAGTGGATCGCCAAACTCGGTGGGTACGGTTATGACTACCTGATCCTGTTGAACCGCTTCATCAATTGGTGCCTGAAACGAATGGGACGTGAGCCGTATTCCTTCTCCAAGAAAATCAAGGCGAGCGTTAAGAAAGCCGTCCGGTTTATTTCCGATTTTGAAACGACCGCAGCCGAACTGGCTATCGAAAAACGCTACGATTATGTCATCTGCGGACATATCCATGAGCCAAAAATCATTGAGCGAACCAGCAAACACGGCAGTACGCTTTACCTGAACTCGGGCGACTGGATCGAGAATCTCACCGCACTGGAATATGATAATGGTGCCTGGTCACTTTACCGGTATGACGAAAAAGAATGCCCGGAGGAAGCCGATGAAACCGACATACCTGCGCCTTCGCTGGCGGCTACCATCATTTTCGGGACGCCATAGCCACTTCGGTTTTTTGAATCGCTTTCGTACCTTTACGGTATGAACGATCCACGTGTCTCCTACGAAAAACAGTACGCCAAAAAGCGTCCGAAAGCCTCCCGTTGGTACCTGATTATTACATTCCTCATTGCCTTTGCACTGGCTTTTTGGGTGTCGTATCGCTTAGTATTCGCAGGACGCACGTCGGATCCCAAGGCCACAACCCACCTCCCCCATCCATGAAAAAAATCCTTTCGGTTTTACTGTTGGTCACCCTGACCGTATCCGCCCAAAAGAAACCGGCCGCGCCTGAACGCCCGAAACTCGTCATTGGCATCGTCGTCGACCAGATGCGGGCCGATTACGTATACCGTTTTGCCGACAAATTCGGGAAGGGTGGTTTCCGTCGCTTCCTTTCCAGCGGATTCGATTGCCGGAATACGCACTATAATTATGTACCTACCTATACCGGGCCGGGCCATGCCGCAGTTTATACCGGTAGCGTGCCCGCTTATAATGGTATCATCTCGAACGACTGGTACGACCGCAAAACGAAAAAGTCGGTCTACGTAGCAGGCGACGACAGCGTCAAATCGGTCGGAACGGAGTCATCAGCGGGAAAGATGTCGCCTTCGCGTTTACTTTCCACCACCGTGACCGACGAATTACGTCTTTCCAATAATCGCCAGTCGAAGGTTATTGGCGTATGCCTGAAAGACCGTGGTTCGATTATGCCGGCCGGACATATCCCAAGTGCGGCCTATTGGTTTGACAATAAAACAGGAAACTGGATCACGAGTACGTATTATACCGACGCACTGCCGCAATGGGTAGTCGATTTCAATGGTCGCAAATTGTGTGATACCTATCTGTCGAAACCTTGGGAAACGCTGTTGCCCCTTGACCAATACACCATCGGACTTGAGAACGGTTCGGGTTTCCGGAATCCGTATCGGGGTGAGAAAGACAACCGTTTTCCGCACGACCTGCCTGCGTTGAAAGGGCAATCGGGTTATGAACTCATGCGTTCGACGCCCTTCGGTGACTCCTACACAGTGGACTTCGCCCTGGAAGTGCTGGAGAAAGAGAAAATGGGAAAAGGTCGTTTTACCGACTTCCTGGCGGTCAGTTTCTCGTGTACGGATTATGTGGGACATCAATTTGGCATCAATGCCATTGAGACACAGGATACCTATGCCCGTCTTGACCGCGACCTCGAACGGTTGTTTGATTATGTGGAAAAGAATATTGGGATGGAAAACGTACTTATTTTCCTTACCGCTGATCACGGCGCAGCGCAAACGCCCGATTACCTGACGTCACTTGGCATTCCAGCTGGCTTCCTTCCGACCGATACGATGGTGGCCGATCTCAACCGGACCATTGCCGCAAAATACGGGGAAGGTGATTGGATCGAATATTATGGAAATCAGCAAGTCTATTTGAATTACACGACATTGGAATCGAAAAAAGCCGAACGCTCCCAAATCGTAGGGGTCGTCTTAGACTATCTCCGGAAGCAGCCCGGGGTACAGGAAGTGTTCGATATCGGAAATCCGTCAGCGTTACAAGACGGCAATCCGCAGCATGCCCGAATTGCGAATGGGCTTTCGCCGCTGCGTTCGGGTGATGTGGCATTACTTCTCCAACCCTCCTGGTTTGACGGGGAACACGCCGCGCACGGAGGTACTACCCATGGCAGTGGCTGGGTCTACGACACCCACGTTCCGTTGTTGTGGATGGGATGGAAAATCAAGTCAGGTAGTTCAGCGGAACCGGTCAGCATTTCCGATATTGCCGTTACGGTTGCTGATTTACTGAGGATATCCTGGCCGAATGCCGCAGTCGGCCGTCCCATCAGTGACCGTATTAGCCAGCCATAAGGATGTTTACAGCAATCGACAAAGCCATTTCACGATATGTGTCTTTCAGTACGGAAGAACTTGACCTCTTCCATTCGGTGCTATTGTATCGAAAAGTACCGAAGAAAACGGTGTTGCTGCGGGCGGGTGACGAGTGTCCGTTCGAAGCCTTTGTCATCCGCGGATGTATTCGGAAATACTGCATTGACGCACAGGGCACGGAAGTGACGCTTCAGTTTGCGGTTGAAGAATCGTGGGTAGGCGATATCTCCTTTACGAGTGAGGATCCCAAGCCCAGCCAGGTCTTCATCGAAACATTGGAAGAGTGTGTGAGTTACTGGAACTGGCGCCGGAAAAGAAAGAAACCCTCTTTGAAAAAGCGCCCCGTTTTGAACGCGCCTTCCGTATCCTGATGCAGCGGCATCTGGCGGTGACACAGCAGCGGTTGTTCAATACTATTGCAAAGAATGGCGAGGAAAAATACCGCGATTTCCTCGAGCATTATCCAAGTATCCCGCAAAGGGTGCCCCAACATTATATTGCCTCTTATCTGGGGATTTCCCCGGAATTCCTGAGCAAGATCCGAAGCCGGCGTTGATTTAATGGAAGTTACGCCCTTTATGGAACACATTCTCCAGGTCGCTTTTTTCATCCGGGCGGGCAATCGGAAAACACCTTTTATCACTTTCGCCTTCGGTCATGTTCCGTAAGAGTCCTGACAGGTTATGACACGCATCCGCTACCACGTGTATCACCGAACGTTCGACCTGTAACCTCCCTTCTACCAACAGCAAACGTGATTGCAGGATGGATTTCCGGTATTTCTCAAACACCTTAGCCCAGACTACGATATTGGCAAATCCGGTTTCATCTTCTATCGTAACGAACAAGACCCCTTTTGCCGTTCCCGGTCGTTGCCGAACCGTGATGAGTCCGCACACCTTTATATGGTCCCCGTTCTTATAGTTTGAAAGGGAACCTGCCGGTGTTACGCGAAGCCGGTCCAGTTCCGGACGCACAAAATGCACCGGATGCGCTTTCAGCGACAAGCCCATCGTCGCGTAGTCTTCCACCACATGGGCGGCATCCGTCAATAACGGCAGCGTCAGTTGGGGCTCGAACGCGCTGGCGGAAGGCTGTCCTTCAAAGAGTCCGATGGGAGTATCCGACAAGGCCGACACTTCCCATAACGCCTGCCGACGGTCGAGTCCGATTGAACGGAAGGCATCCGCATCTGCTAATTTTTCCAACGCGGCGATCGACACCCCGATGTCAAGCAATTCCGGAATCGAGCGAAAAGGCCGATGACGGGCCTTTACCAAGGTCTCCATATCGTCGCCCGACAATCCCTTCACCTGCCGAAATCCCAACCGGAGGGTGCGGTAGCGTCCGGAGGGTTCCTCGAGAGTGTAATTCCAATAGGAGTGGTTGATATCCACCGGCCGCACCACTACTCCATGCTTGCGCGCATCAATGATGATCTGGGCAGGCTGGTAGAAACCCATCGGCATACTGTTGAGCAACGCGGCGGCAAATACATCGGGATAATGGCATTTGATCCAGGAGGATACATACACCAGCAACGCAAAACTGGCGGCGTGGCTTTCCGGGAAACCATACGACCCAAAACCTTCCAGCTGGCGGAACACCCGGCGGGCAAATCCTTCCTCATACCCATTCCGGATCATCCCCGTTACGAGCTTCTTCTCCCAATCTGCCACCTTCCCCTTGGCCTTGAAGGTCGCCATACTGCGGCGTAACCCGTCGGCTTCGGCGGGAGTGAATCCGGCGGCCACGATCGCAATTTCCATGGCCTGCTCCTGAAATAAGGGTACTCCCAACGTACGCCCGAGTATACTTTCCAATTCCTTCGACGGATACTCAATAGTATCTATCTTATCGCGCCGTCGCAGGTACGGATGCACCATGTCGCCCTGTATCGGCCCTGGGCGTACAATCGCTACTTCTATTACCAAATCATAAAAACACTGCGGCCGCAGTCGGGGCAACATCGACATCTGGGCCCGGCTTTCGATCTGGAAGACGCCGAGCGTATCGGCCTGACTGATCATTTCATACACCGCCGGATCGTCCTGTGGGATGTTGGCCAGCGTGAGGTCAAGACCATAGTGCTGTTTCGCGAGGTCAAATGCCTTACGGATACACGTTAGCATCCCCAACGCCAACACATCTACTTTCAGAAAGCCGAGTGCTTCAATATCGTCTTTGTTCCATTCGATATTGGTGCGGCCTTCCATGCGGGCGTTGAGCACCGGACACAGATCTGACAACTTACCCTGGGTAATGATGAAGCCGCCCGTATGTTGGCCAAGTTGCCGCGGGAATCCCACATATTGCCGGGTCAGCTCAAGCACTTTCGCCAGGTGCGGATCATCCAGATGGAAGCCTTCAGAGGTGACCCGTTCGCCGTCGAGTTCATCGCGGAACTCCCAAACCGAAGCCGACAGCCGGTTAATGGCATCCGTCGACATTCCCATGGCTTTGGCGACATCCCGGATCGCACCTTTATAATGTACCTGCGTAACCGTGGCCACGATAGCTGCCCGGTGCCGTCCGTATTTTTCATAGATGTATTGGATGACCTCTTCCCGTCGTTCGTGTTCGAAATCCACATCAATATCCGGCGGCTCGTCTCGGGCGTCCGACATAAAACGGGCAAACAATATCTTGAACTTGGAGGGGTCAACCGATGTGATTCCCAGGCAATAACACACGACGGAATTGGCAGCCGACCCTCTTCCCTGGCACAAAATACCGCGATCACGTGCGAAGCGGACGAAATCGTAGACCGTCAGGAAATAGGCAGCGTAATTCTTCCTTTCCATAAAATCCAGTTCGTATCGGAGTGTTTTACGGATTTTCTTGGGGATGCCATCCGGAAAGCGTGCATTCGCACCCTGCCAGGTAAGGCGTTCCAATTCTTCCTGTGGCGTGCGACCGCCGGACGTGATTTCCTCGGGATAGACATATTGTAATTCCGACAGGGAAAACCGGCAAGCCTGCGCAATGTCTTGCGTGGCGGCGATGGCATCCGGATACGACCGAAACAACCGGATCATTTCCTCTTCGCCCTTGAGGTGGCGTTCCGCATTCTGGTGCAAACGGAATCCGGCTGTGTAGATGGTACACTTTTCCCGCACGCAGGTCAGTACATCCTGCAACGCCCGTCGTTCCGGATGGTGGTAATGGACATCATTCAAGGCTACCATCCGCACCCCCAATCGCTCGGACAACTGCGATAACCGAAAGAGCCGTTTGCCGTCGTGGGCGGTATAGGAACGACACGCTCCCAGAAACAGCGCTTTCCCCAGTCGTTCGCGGTATTCGGAAAGCGACGAAACAAAATCCTCGGGCAACCGGAACTGTGGGTCGAGTGCAAGATGTGGCAATACGATGAAGAGTAGGCCTTCCGCATAGTCATATACATCCTTTTTATACAAAAGGCATTGCCCCTTCTCGGCCCGGATGTTACCTTCCGATAAGAGTCCGGATAACCGACCATACGCCTCTTTATCTGTAGGATAGGCCAATAGCGACGGTCCGTCAACAAGGTCAAGGCGGCAACCGATCAACAACCGGAAATCGGTATCGCTCTTACATGCCGCCACATGCGCCCGCACGACACCCGCCAACGTATTCCGGTCGGTAATAGCCATAGCGCCATAGCCCAGGCGAATGGCTTCCTCTACCATTTCCTCGGGATGGGAACCTCCGCGTAAGAAGCTGAAGTTCGTGGTGACCTGTAATTCTGTATAGCGTTCCATCAGGCAAAAAAACCGTGTAGGTACCATTTGGGGCGGTTTTCCGGATCATACGGACCCGAACGGAATACCCAGAAACGTGCTCCCTTTTCATCTTCCACTACATAATAATCGCGGTATTGGCCCGATTGCAGCCACCATTCCTGTTCGATGCGTTCGGGTCCGTCGGCTTTGGCCACCGTATGGATTTCGCCTTTATACCGGAAAAGTAAGGGCGGATAATCGGGTAACCGCACCGTTGCTTCGATGGTTTCGGGTTGCGGCAACAGGTATACCGGTCGCGGCAGGTCGGTGCGCCACGGAAGCGCCGACTTCTCCTGCAGCGAGGTAGTTTGACGTATGGAGGCTTCCGGCCAATGGCGTTCGACAGGAAGGTAGCGCCGGACGCCTTTGTTTCCGATGCGGGCCGTAATCCGGTCTACCAACTCCGACACCCGGGTATCGTTGCGGAAGGCCGTTTCCCAAAGCGCTTCCTGGGAGGCCGTCACTTCTTCGGTATGGGGCGCTTCCAACACAAATAATTCAAAGCCCAGCGCCGGCTCCAGCTTCTCGATGCCGGGTGCGAACAGTCGGTATAAATGCACCGGATTTCGCGACGGGTGTCCCGTACCTATACTAAATTGCTGTATATCCCCATCGATGCGATACGCTTTGAAAATACCGGATCGGAGTCCGACACCTTCGTTTTTAAAACGCTGGCACAACATATCAAGCAAACGCTCTAATGCCAGTCCGATACCAGTGGCGGTGCAAATAGGCTCCAGGCAGGGCAGCCGTTCCTGATAGGGTTCGACGGGTTGCAGCGGGTGCAGGAATTCCGGTTCGTGCCCCAGTGCCTGGCCCAATCGCAACGGCAACGATGCCCCGAAACGCCGGCGCAGCACCGACCGCGGCATGTCGATAAAACGGTAGATGCGGTCGAGTCCTAATTTCTTTAGCCGTTCTGTCACTTCCGGCTCCAATCGGAGTGCAGCGGGTGGCAGGTTACGGATCGCCTCGCGCTGGCGACCGGTTGCCACGACATCCCTTTCCTTACCGAAACGCGCCAGGGCCCAGGCCGTCCCGAGGGTGTCGGCCATTGCGATCCGCACCTGGTAACCGTAGCCCGCCAGGCGTTGCTGTATGGCACGGGTATAGGCCTCTTCCCCACCCCACAAATGCGCGCATCCGGTGCTGTCGAGCAGTAAACCATCCGGCGGGTCAAGTGCCACGGAAGGCGTATATCCGATACACCACTCCCCCAGTGCCTTCAACAGAACGACTTCCTTTCCCGCCTCTGCCTCCAATACATCCAGTTCCGGATAGAGGGCACGGCAATCGGCCACCACCTTTCCTGGAGCAATACCCAGCCGAACCGCTTCCTGGCTTGCCGCTTTTACCACCATCCGGCCGCGTTCGGGAGCCGCTATGACAAACGCCTGTCGCCGGTACTCCGGTTTTTTACGCGCGGTATAATCGGTGAGCAAAAAAGGGAACCATATGGCGGTATAGCGAGGCATTATCCGGTAAAGCTTTGGGTAAAAACGAGGTGTTGCTGCGGGCGTTCCTTCTCCGTGAACTGTCCGTCTGCCCAGCCCAACTGCCAGGATCCGGGGCGTCCGTTGCGCACTTTCAGCAATTGGACGTCCCAAAAAGGCAGTCCGACTCCGGGCAAACCTTCCTCCGACAGACTGGGCAATGGCCGGATATGCCACCGGGAGGTACAGGCCAGGTTGCCCGTAGTTCGCGGGCGATGGCGGTGCAACAGGCAACAAACCCCGCTCTTTTCGACGGCGAGTTGCAGGCGGCGCGATTCGGTAAAGCCTACGTCCGACACTTCCCCGATGACGGCCGTAAGTATATCACATTTAAGGGCTTCCTCTACAGCCCACAATACATCACGGGTGCGTGGCGCATCGATGAAAACGATACGGGAAGGGTCAAGGCCAAAATACGTGAGCGCGGGCGGGAATACCTTTCCGCCTCCTCCCATCCAGAGGCAGGTGCCACCCGACGCCAGGAATTTTCCGCAAAGCGCTGAAAGGAATCCCTGGGTGGAAGCTGCATCAGACGGACTGAAGCTCTGGAACTCATGCAATGCCGCCACCGGAAAGACCTGGTCGGGAAACGCCCGCTCGAACGGCCCGACAGTAGGTGCCGAATCACGCAGGGCGGACTTCCCTAACCCCTGCCATGCGTCTACTTGCCGTTGCCACTTGCGGATGATCGCTGTTTTTTCCGCTCCCGCGTCCATACTTTCGATTGTTTTCGTATTTTTGTTCTTATTAGAAACAAAATTCTGTTATCAATAATAACAAAAAGAAATGGCGGAACAAAATTTTTTTTGGGGAAGTAACATCCGTTTCCTGCGTAACCGAATGAAGATGAGCCAGGAAGATTTTGCGGCGAGGCTTTCGATTTCCCGCTCGAAACTGGCAGCGCATGAAAGTGGGAAGACGGCGAATCCTCCGGTGGAGG
>DATGXZ010000523.1:0-1845 GCA_035298445.1 Flavobacterium sp. | reverse complement strand
CAAGGGTGAACACGGTGCTCAGGTCTTCGATCAGGTCAGCAATGCGAAACAGCATGAATTTGGTATTGGAACGTTGTTTTTCCACTCCGTTCACCGTCAGCCACAGGTTCAGGTTGTGCGGATCGGGAATTTCGTCTTTTGTTACCAGCACGGGGCCCATAGGCGCAAAGGTATCCTGGCCTTTCGACACGATCCATTGCCCGGCGCGACGGCAGTCACGGGCAGAAATATCGTTGATGACGGTGTAGCCAAACACGTGGTCGAGGGCCTGGTCTTTGGAAATATATTTACCGCCTTTCCCAATGACGACGGCCAATTCGACTTCCCAATCCAATTGTTGGGTGAGTTTTGGGTTATGTATAATAAAGGTGTTGGTGCCGGTCACCGCCGTGGGTGGCTTGGAAAAAATCACCGGTTGTTGCGGCAATTCTTTTGAGGTATCCAGCGTGCGGGCACTTTCGGCCACGTGTTCGGTGTAGTTCAACCCGATACCGATGATATTCTTACGCGGCCGTGGGATAGGGGCAAGCAGCGTCACTTCGGCCAAGGGCACAGCCATCGCGGCCAGCTGGTTCTCGTTGAGTTCTTTTCGGGCCGCGGCAATCGAAGCCAACATTTCCGGACCGCCGTCGATGATCTCGAGCAGGGTAGACGGAAACGGGGTTCCCAGTTTGTTGCCGAGTGATTCGAGCGATATCACGATGTCGGTTTCGACAAGGCCGACGTGGGTTTTGGACTGGAGTTGAAAAGTGGAGAATTTCATGAGTTAGGAGTTGGGAGGGAGGAGTTAGGAGTTAGTGGTCAGTAGTCGGTAGTTGAAGCTGGGTATACGGCCTAGCCCCGATGGGAGCGGCAGCCCCTGATGACGGAAGGCTGGCCTTGCCGGGCTGTGGGCGCGACCAACGGAAGCGTTCGCAGACCGTTGCAGGGCCGCCTGATCGGCGAAGGGCTATAGCGGACAGCGGGATCATGCTTCCAAAATCTGATAACCGTCGTTTTCGGGATAGGCTTTTTCCTGGTAGAGTCCGAGGGCCTCAATGGTCGGTAAATCGTTGAACGAGAAAAGGCAGGCGTCTTCCGAATCCGACAGGTTGACGTGTTCGTGGTACGTCCATGACGGAACGCAGAAGATGTCGCGTTCGCGCCAGTCGAAGCGTTTGCCGCCGATGATCGAATAGCCGTGGCCTTTGGCGCATTGGTAGACGAATGAGCCGGTGTGTTTGTGGGCTTTGGTGTGTTCGCCAGCGCGCAGTAACTGCATGGTAGCGCCCATGGTTTGCATGACGTGGCCGCCGGTGAGCGGGTTGGTATAGCGCATGATGATGCCGTCGAAAGGCGATCCTTCGTTGACTTCAGCGGCTTTGAGCAATGCGGGATATACGTCTTTCCACGCGTATTTAAAGAGTGGTGAATACGGCTTGTCCCACACGTGCTGCGAGGGTACGATGCCGGCTCCGGAGTAACTCATCGGCAGGTAATTAACCGGTGCCACGAGGGGTTGTTTGCCATCGAAAACCGCGTAATCATTGGCTTCGAGGGCATTTACGAGCGGAATGTCGAGTCCGTCCTGCCAAATACAGGTTTTGCCGCCTTCTTCCACACCGTGTTCGTGCCAGGCGGAATTGGGTGTGATAACGAAGTCGTTGACTTCCAGCATGATTTTGTGTCCGTCAACCACGGTATAACCGCGTTCGCCCTCCATAATGAACCGCAGGGCCGATGCGCGGTGGCGGTGGGCCGACGTGCTTTCGCCTGGGCGCGTGACCTGGATGCCGGTGTAGAGCCAACCGACGGCGGCGCTGACATCGCGGCGTTTGTCGTTGACGAGGTATACGACGCGGCGAC
>DATGXZ010000522.1:0-1737 GCA_035298445.1 Flavobacterium sp. | reverse complement strand
ATTCTCCGCATGGTACACGCGGTGAACTCGGGCCACCCGGGAGGTTCACTGGGGTGTACGGAATTCTTCGTCGCTCTTTACCAAAACCTGATGGACCGCAAGGACGGTTGGGATATGGACGGTCGTGACGAAGATGTCTTTTTCCTTTCGAACGGCCACATCTCGCCTGTTTTTTACAGCGTTTTGGCCCGTAGCGGCTACTTTCCGGTATCGGAACTGGCTACCTTCCGCCATATCAATTCGAGGCTGCAGGGCCACCCGACTACGCATGAAGGGTTACCAGGGGTGCGGGTCGCATCTGGTTCACTCGGACAGGGACTTTCTGTGGCTATCGGAGCCGCACACGCCAAAAAACTGAACAACGACGCACACCTCGTGTATAGCCTGCACGGAGACGGCGAACTACAGGAAGGCCAAAACTGGGAAGCGATCATGTATGCGTCGGCGAAGAAAGTCGACAACCTCATCGCCACGGTCGACCTCAACGGAAAACAGATCGACGGCAGTACGGACGAAGTGTTGCACATGGGCGACCTGAAAGCGAAGTTCCTAGCATTCGATTGGGATGTAGTGGAAATTGCGAAAGGCAACGACATCGAGGCCATCATCGCCGGAATGACCGACGCGAAATCACGCACCGGAAAAGGAAAACCGGTTTGCGTGCTGTTGCACACAGAGATGGGCCACGGCGTCGACTATATGATGCACACCCACGCGTGGCATGGCAAAGCACCGAACGACACACAACTGGAAGCGGCGTTGACGCAGAACTACTGCGAAGGCGAAAGCGACTACTAGAAGGAACGATGTACGATGAACAATGTACGATGCGTGCTACCGACCACTAACTACTAACGACTGATTACTTCTTCATGAAAAAATACGAAAACACCGGCAGCAAAGACACCCGCTCCGGATTTGGCGCCGGTCTTACGGAACTGGGCCAGAAAAACGAAAATGTCGTAGCCCTGTGTGCCGACCTCATCGGCTCACTGAAAATGGACGACTTTAAGAAAAACCATCCCGAACGCTTTTTCCAGATTGGGATCGCAGAGGCAAACATGATTGGTATTGCCGCCGGACTTACCATTGGCGGGAAGATTCCGTTCACCGGGACATTCGCGAATTTCTCAACAGGACGCGTGTACGACCAAATCCGGCAGTCTGTCGCTTATTCCGATAAGAACGTCAAGATTTGCGCGTCGCACGCGGGCCTGACATTAGGAGAAGACGGCGCGACACACCAAATCCTGGAAGATATCGGATTGATGAAGATGCTTCCAGGCATGACCGTCATCAACACCTGCGATTACAACCAAACGAAAGCGGCGACCATCGCGATTGCCGACCATCATGGTCCGGTTTACCTGCGGTTCGGACGTCCGGTAGTGCCGAATTTCACACCGGCCGACCAGCCGTTCGAAATCGGGAAAGCGGTGGTGTTGAATGAAGGAAGCGACGTGACCCTTGTCGCTACCGGGCATTTGGTATGGGAAGCCCTGTTGGCGGCGGAAGCCCTTGAAAAAGACGGTATTTCGGCCGAAGTGATCAACATCCACACCATCAAACCACTGGACGAAGCGGCCCTCCTCGCCTCTATTGCGAAGACGGGATGCGTGGTGACAGCGGAAGAGCACAACATCCTGGGCGGGCTCGGGGAAAGCGTATCACGTTTGTTGGCGACGCAGCATCCCGCACCGCAAGAGTTTGTTGCGGTGAACGATACGTTCGGCGAAT
>DATGXZ010000521.1:0-2080 GCA_035298445.1 Flavobacterium sp. | reverse complement strand
AACCTGTCGACCGACGCCGACAACTACGACCAAACGGCCTGGTCGCCGAAATTCGGAGTGGTGTACCAGCCCATTCAAGATAAAATTGCCCTTTTTGCCAACTATCTCAACGGATTCTCGAACGTAGCGCCGGCCTCGGATATCGTCGGTGGCACCACCATCCCGCGTACGTTTAATCCCGAGCATGCCGAGCAGTTTGAATTCGGTACCAAAGTAAACTTCTTCAATGACCGTGTTACAGGTTCCATCAGCTACTATAACATCGACGTGCGCGATATGGTCTATACGATTTACGCCGATAATGCAACTCCATTCCCTGACCAGATCAATGTGCAAAACGGCCGCCAACGCAGCAAAGGTATTGAGGTGAGCGTGACCGCCAACCCGATTGACGGACTGAACATCATCGCGGGTTACAGCTATAACGACAGCAAGCTGATCGAAGGCGATCCGGATTTCCAGGGTAAACGCCCCGAAAGTGCAGGGCCGCAAAACCTGGCCAACCTTTGGGCCAGCTACCGCTTTGGGGCGGGTGCGCTGAAAGGTTTCGGACTGGGCTTCGGCGGGAATTACGCCAGCGAAAACAAAATCATGAACCGCAACCTGGCCGGCACCTTCCGTCTTCCGGAGTACACGGTGTTGAATGCCTCCGCCTTTTACGATCTCGAGGCGTTCCGCTTTACGGTGAAAGTAGACAACCTTACGCAAGAGGCGTACTATAAGGGTTGGTCGACCATCAGTCCGCAACGCCCGCGCGTGTTCTCAGCCGGTATGACCTACAATTTCTAATTCCAACAGGACCTGCCCGTATGTGGCAGGTCCTTTTATTCCTATGCTGACGCTTACGTTTTTTCTAACCACCTTGTCTTTTGGGTCGTGGTATGCGACCTCCACAAAGACACCTCCTTTGCATCCGCTATTTTCAAAAGGGAAGCGGGCCCGCGGGTTTTTTCGACTCGTGGCTTCTGGCGTTTTAGGCCTGTCGCTACTTACCTCGATTCAGGGCTATGGAACGGTCGCCGGCGTGTTGGTGTCGGTCCTCATGCTTACCGCAGTGGGTGGAAGTATGGTAGTGCTAGTGCCTTTACGCGTGGTCCGATCGCCGCAACTGACGGTCCTGTTTCTCGGCTTTTTCCTTATCGAAACTTTTGTTGCCTGATGCCTGCGAATCCGAAATACCTCACGACCTCCACCCGTCAACGCGTGTTGAAAATCACGGCAGCTATTTTGGGTGGATACCTCGTTTCGACTTCCTTCCACCTGGCCCTTGCCGCCTGGTTCGACCAACCGACGGTGATTATCACCTCCGCCTTCACGGGTTTTTTGCTGTGGGGATCGCTGATGGTGGTCACTTTCCTGGCCCGTAACGGCTGGCGTATCTGGGTTTGGTACGTACTCATAACTGCCGTCCTGCTCGGGCTGACCGCACTGGGACTTCATTTCAACCACTGATGGACAACCGGAATTACAACATCTTCTTCCACCTGCATACCGTGAGCGGTATCGTGATTAGCGTATTGGTGTACGTAATTTTCTTTGCCGGATCGTTTTCGTTTTTTCGGGATGACATCGTCAACTGGGAGCGGAACGAGTCGCCGAACACGTCCGATGCCATCCACACTGACTACGATCTCGCGCTTCACCGTCTTGACTCGGCCCATGCGCTGTATGGTCGTGAGGTCGAGATCCGGCGGTTCTTTGCAGAGGAGAACCTGGGCGTAAGCCTCGAGCCCTCGAAAGACACCGTGGCCAATCCGAAAGGGAAGGCGGGTGCCTTTTTTTACTACCACAGCAAAACGGGGAAGACGCAAACCTATGAGGATTCTTATACGTTAGGGGAGTTCCTCTACCGCCTGCACTTTTTTGCACAGGTGCCCACGGGGTATTACCTGTCGGGTTTCACGGCGCTGTTCCTGCTTTTCGCTTTGCTGACCGGTATTTTGATCCATTGGAAGAAGATCATTTCGAACTTTTTTGTCTTCCGCCCCAGGGAAAAACTCAAGACGTTGTGGACGGATGCCCACACGGCGCTCGGCGTGATTGGGTTGCCGTTCCAGTTGGTGTATGCCGTGACGGGTGC
>DATGXZ010000520.1:0-17314 GCA_035298445.1 Flavobacterium sp. | reverse complement strand
CCTCCATTTTCCTGGAAAGTGCGTACTTCAACCCAGTATCGGTGCGGAAGACGGCCAAACGACATGCCATCAATACTGACGCCTCGTTCCGTTTCGAACGCGGTATCGATCCGACCATCACGGAGTACGCGTTGAAACGCGCGGCCTTGCTGATCAAAGAATTGGCTGGTGGTGAAGTGACATCGGATATCATCGACCTGTATCCAAAGAAAATCGAGGATTTCCCTGTGGTGCTGAACTTCGCGAAAGCGGCACGCATCATCGGGCAGGAACTTCCGAAGGAAACCATCAAGAAAATACTCGTTTCGCTGGATATCAAAGTGAATAGTGTGTCGGATGCCGGACTAGGACTCACCATCCCGGCGTATCGGGTAGATGTGCAACGGGAAATCGACGTCATCGAGGAAATCCTTCGCGTGTATGGGTACAATAACATCGCCTTCTCGAAAAAATTGAATGCGACGGTGGCCAATTCGCCCCGCACGGAAGATTATAAAATACAGAATATTGTAGCGGGTGTCTTGAACGCCAACGGTTTCCATGAGATGATGGCCAATTCGTTGACGACACCTGAATATACCGCACTATCCGAAACCCTGAAACCGCAGTTTGGCGTTTCGATGCTGAACCCCCTGAGCGGCGATCTGGCGGCGATGCGGCAATCGATGCTGTTCTCGGGCCTGGAGGCGGTAGCGTATAACATCAACCGCCGGAACAGCGACCTGAAACTCTTTGAGTTCGGAAAAACGTATCACAAACTGCCGTCCGGTTATGAAGAGCCGAAACACCTTACCCTTTTTATGAGTGGTAACCGTCAGGCGGAAAACTGGACACCGTCCGTTCCGGGAGGCTTCTTCCTTTTCAAAGGATATGTGGAAGCGGTAGTAGCGCGTTTGGGCCTGACCGGTACGCGTGCACTTCCCGTTGAATCGGATGTTTTTGCGGAAGGAATGGCATTGGCGCTGGGCAACGAGATCATAGTGGAATTCGGGACCGTGCGGAAAAACCTACTGAAGGCGTTCGATATCCGTCAGGAAGTGTTGTATGCCGATTTCAATTGGAACGCGGTGCTGAAAAACCTGGGCGGCAAGATCCGTTTTACCGATATCCCTAAATATCCGGAAGTACGACGCGATTTCGCCCTCCTGCTCGACGACAATGTCAGTTTCGGTTCGATCTATGCGTTGGCGCGTCAAACCGAAAAGTCGCTGTTGAAAGAAGTGCGCCTTTTTGATGTATATGAAGGACAGAACCTTCCGGCCGGCAAGAAATCGTATGCCGTGAGCTTCATCTTGCAGGATACGACCAAAACGCTGACCGATACACAGATAGACAAGATCATGAGCAAGTTGCAGCAACAGTTCGAGAGTGAACTGGGCGCCAGTCTTCGCTAAAACAAAAAAATCCCGTCTGATGACGGGATTTCTTATTTTCAGGAACTTTCTTAGTTGGGCATTACCACGGTGTCGATTACGTGGATCACGCCGTTCGACTGGTATACATCGGCAATCGTTACGACCGACCGGCCACCTTTTTCGTCGACGAGTACCAGGTTCTTACCGCTCATCATAGCCTTAAGCTTCCCTCCCTGTACTGTGGTGAATACGGCGGTTCCGTTACCCGCTTTGATAGCCGCGGCGATGGCTTTGCTGTCATACTTCCCAGCCAGCACGTGGTAGGTCAGTACTTTTGTCAGCGTCGCCTTGTTTTCAGGCTTTACCAGTGTTTCCACTGTTCCTTTTGGCAATTTGTCGAACGCAGCATTGGTAGGGGCAAAAACAGTGAATGGTCCTTTTGACTGCAGCGTTTCGACCAAACCGGCTGCTTTTACCGCGGCGACCAATGTCGTGTGGTCCTTCGAATTGACGGCATTTTCTACGATATTCTTATTCGCGTACATTGGTGCTCCTCCTACTTTCGGGTTCTCCTGTGCACTCACAACGGAAGCGGTGAACAAAACAGTGGCAAAAGCGAAAGCGGAAATGATTTTTTGCATTTTCATGGTAAATTGGATTTATTGTTTTCCCCATTTACGCCGCCGGATGAAGGACGGTTTGCGCTTACCACGCTTTTAACAACGATTTGTGAAATGGACATGAAAAAGCCCGCTTTAGAGGCGGGCCATTTTGTGGTGTACTTCTACTACTGAAGGGCGACGCCATCGAGTTGGTGTATGACGCCATTGCTCATATAATGATCGGCCTCTTTAATGATGACCGTATTGCCTTTTTCATCTTTGATGACAAAACGGTTACCTTCCTTCATCGCCCAAAGCTTACCGCCTTCGAGCGAGGTATATATGGCGCGTCCGGAGCCGTCTTCAATATCGCGGGCCAATACAGCCGAGTCGATTTTTCCAGGCACTATATAATAGCTGACCATCGAACGAAGCGCATCGCCCTTTGCGGAACCGGCGTTGAAATGGCTGTTGGTAGGGGCAAAAATGGTGAATGATCCTTTTCCGGAAAGCAAATGGGCAAGCCCCGCTTCACGAGCCTTAGCGGCAAATTCGGAAGTGTTCTGATCGGCCGCGGCACCCGCCAGCACGTTTTGTTTCTGGGCATAGGTAGTAGTCGCCAGGAACAGCGACAGGCAAACGGTAGCGAAAAACGAATAGGTAGGTTTCATGATACATATATTTTAGTATCCTAAAGGTAGTTCGTTTCCTGACAGTTCATTTTCACCATCTTACCCATACATTACATTTTAAAACGCTTTAATTTTAACGCACGCGCAACACGCTATTGCGTAAATTAGAGCAAAAAAGAACGAGCATGGAACGCATTGACATCGCCAAAAAACTGGAGAGACAGCGGGCGAAGGCAGGTGATACCTTTCTAACCGCGGTGAAAGGATGGATTGACGAAGAAAGCCAGAAACGAACTACCGTTAGTGAACGACTGGCCACCACCACCTCCACGCCCAATCGGTTTGACTTCGATTTGCTCGATACCGGGCGTATTTACCATATCGACCAGATTCGCGAAATCTGCGTCACCTATCGCCTGCGGTTCCTGCCAAGCCGATTTTTCAAAGAGGCGTATCCTGCCGAGGCGATTACGGCCATACGTGAACTGGAACGGACGCATAGCACCGAACTGAGTCAATTCCACATTATGGCGCCTTCCAAGATGTTCCTGTTGAAAAAGCGGGAAGATCCGCTGTTGTTCGCATCGCTGGGCAACGATTATTACTACCTGGTACACAAATGGGGAACCGACCTGCATCCGTTGCGGAAGTTGATGGTATGGCCAATGCGGAATTTCCTGCGTTTCGCTGCGTTTTTGGTACTGGTAAGTATACTGTTGACGGCACTTATCCCCGAAACATTTCACGTAGGTGCCTCACCCGAGATCATCAACTTCGTTTCCTTCCTGTTCATCTTCAAGGGTGTATGTGGTATTGCCATCTACTATTGCTTCTGGAAAGGAAAGAACTTTAACGAGATCATCTGGGACAGCGAGTTCTCGAACTGATTGTTTTACTGCTTCAGAAAACGCGTAGTCGCCACACCTTTTTCTGTGTGCACCCTTAGCAGGTAAGTTCCTGCGGCCAGAGGGGCCACATCGATATCGTGCGTGTTGACCAAGGTTGTTATCAAGCGTCCGCTCAGGTCATATACTTCAGCCGACCGCACCTCGGAAGCGCCTTCGATGCGCAGTATATCCGATGTCGGATTGGGCCATATGGTAAAGTAACGGTCAAAATCGAAATCAGAAGCACCAAGCGTTTGCAACGTTGTCGTAGCTGTATTCGTTACGATGGGTGCGTTGTAGTCGAAATAGATGTTGGCTTTGTTGGAAAAGGAGTCGCCGGCCACCAACGTAGACTTCGTCCGCACCTTGAATAGCACGTATCCTTTATTCTGGCTCAGATCGAAGGGAAGTTGGATGTCATCGAACAAAAATTCAAGCGTGTTACCCTGGATACGGGTGGAGAACGGATGGCTACCGTCCAGCGGGACGACGGATGTGATTTGAAAACGGGATGACAATAGGGTTTGCCGGATGACCACATTCTGTGCGGGTGCCGTTCCCGTATTTTCAAAACGCACCAGATAATGAACGAAATCACCGGCCGTTGAAGGATCTACTGTATCCCCTTCAAGACACGTAATATCATTCGGGTCCATTGAATTGACAACCGTTTGGGTCAAAATGAAGGTGTTATCATCCGGTGTGGCATCGCCCACCACGCTTGATTGAAGGCTAAAGGATAGTTCATCGCCGCTGTTTAACGCCGGCACTTCTACCGGACTGTTGGCATTAAGCGTTACATCGGTAATGAACGTCGCATACGGCGCGAGCGAGGTGTACGACCAGGTAAGGGTACCGGATACCGCTGCTGCTGCGGGCATCGCTGTTATGAAATCCAATACGTCCTCGTCGTAGGAAAACACCAAATTACCTGAAAGTGTCTGGTTGCCTTTGTTGCGAACCTGTAGGCGATAATGAACATCCATTCCAGGTACCACGTTCTCGAGTGGCACAATAACTACTTCCAGATCGGGATGTACGCCATTCGGAAGGATACAGAATGACTGTACCGCCGGACTTGTTCCCGGAAACGTTATAACGGCGTTACTGGGGCTGGATGTGAAATAACCCGTGTTCTCGAAAAGTGGCGCAACGGTGTACGTGCCCGCCTGTACTGCGTGGTAATAGAAACCCTCCGGATCGGCTGCCACTACCTTTGTTGAAATACCGTCGTTGATTTTCACCCTGCCATACATAAGAGCCGCGTCTCCGGCATCACAGCCGTTCGATTCCTCATCGAAGGCAAGATTGCCCTGTATCAGGAAGAATTCGCCTCCCGGGGTGAATGTACAATAGGAATTGACCTCAACTCCCGAAATTCCGGATGCCGCAAGCACTGCCTGTACAGACGGTATCTGTATGTCATCGGCGCAAATGTAGGTAAGCGTAGACATGGGCTGCAAGCCAAAACCGATTGACTCGTTTGCCCCGTTCTTCATGAAAATTTGTTCAAGAGGGTTATTCATTACGTTCACTTCCTGTAAACTGCCCTGCGATGTGAGATCAAGTTCGGTCAGGTAGTTATCACGACAATACAAGACCTTCAGTGCCGATAAACCGGATAGGTTCAGCGCCGACAGATCACATTCCCAACACGCCAGGTACTCAAGATTGACGAGCCCGCTCAGGGAGAGAGACGAAAGGTTGCTGCTTTCATATACTTCCAGTGTCTTTAGGGACGACATCCCATTAAAACTCATCGACGTAGCACCATTCACATATCGAAATATGAGTTCCTCGAGCGAATTGAGTCCGAGGGTGCCAAAGTTCAACGCTCCGGAAAAGGGATTGTCCCCAAGCCACAACTTTTTTAATGTCGACCTCCCCTGAAGGAAACTGAGCGATGATAGCTGATTGTGATAGCCAATAAGCCGCTGTAGTACGTTACACCCTTGAAGGTTGATAGAGGTAAGGTTATTCCATATACATTCGAGATCGACCAACGCCGGGTTCCCCGAAAGATCGAGGGACGTGAGCTGGTTGAAATTACACCAGAGAAGTGTGAGGTTAGGTACGTCGCTCAAATCAATGGTAGACAAATAGTTGTATTGGCACTTAAGTGTTGTCAGATTGGCAAGACCCGATACATCCAAGGAGGTGAGAAGATTGTTGCTGCACTGAAGGGATACGAGGCTGGTAAACGCTTGTATTCCATATAAAGACGCAATATTCGATTGGTCAAGATTAAGGCTGGTGACCGTCGCCGCTTCCGTAACCTGTATATTCCCGTCGCTGTTTTGATCAACGCCCAGTGCGATCAGTTTAGACTTGAACGCCGGATCTGCAATCGGGACGATTTGCGCCTTTACATACGCGGAGATAAGTAGCAACAGGCAGAAGTAGATTTTCCTCATAGACCTTTTGATTTACAATGGTTTAAATAGTCGTAAACCATAGTCGGCAAGTTAGATAAAAAATCGTTTATCCAAAAAAAAGCCCCGCATTGCTGCAGGGCTTTTCACTATCTAAGAAAAAATTACTTCTCTCCTTTCTCCATCTTCGCTTTCAAAGCGGCGAGGATGTCGTTGTTGTCACCAAGTGTCTGTGGCGCCGCGTTGGTGTTGTTAGAAGAGTTGTTCTCTGCAGCTGCACGAACGTTCTTCTCTTCTTCCTCACGGAAGGTAGCGCTGTGTGACGCTACAACACGCTTGAACTCTTTGTTGAACTCGATTACTTTGAATTCAGCCGTTTCGCCTTTTTTCAGTTTCTTGCCGTCTTCTTTTTCAAGGTGACGGGAAGGGATGAAAGCTACTACGTCATCGCCGAAGTCAACCGTAGCACCTTTGTCTACGATCTCCGCAATAGTACCCGTGTGAACGGTTCCTACGCCGAAAGCCGCTTCGTGCTTATCCCAAGGGTTCGGTTGTGTCTGCTTGTGACCCAGTGACAGTTTGCGTCCGTCAACGTCAAGTTCGAGAACTACAACGTCGATCTTATCGCCTACTGCAACCACTTCAGATGGGTGCTTCACTTTCTTCGTCCAGGAAAGGTCAGAGATATAGACGAGTCCGTCGATACCTTCTTCCAGTTCCACGAATACACCGAAGTTGGTGAAGTTGCGAACCGTACCGGTGTGCTTAGAACCAACTGGATATTTAGACGTGATGTCGGTCCATGGATCCTGCGACAATTGCTTGATACCAAGTGACATCTTACGGTCTTCGCGGTCAAGTGTCAGGATGACAGCTTCTACCACGTCGCCCACTTTTACGAAGTCCTGAGCCGAACGCAAGTGCGTAGACCATGACATTTCAGAAACGTGGATCAGACCTTCTACACCTTCAGCTACTTCGATGAAAGCACCGTAGTCAGCGATAACCACTACTTTACCTTTCACCTTGTCACCAACGGCAACATTCGGGTCAAGGGCATCCCATGGGTGTGGGTGAAGTTGCTTCAGACCCAATTGGATACGTGTTTTCTCGTCATCGAAATCAAGGATAACGACGTTGAGTTTCTGATCCAGTTCGAGTACTTCGCTCGGGTGGTTGATACGTGACCAAGACAGGTCGGTGATGTGGATAAGTCCGTCTACGCCGCCCAGGTCAATGAAGACACCGTATGACGTGATGTTTTTAACCACACCTTCGAGTACCTGGCCTTTTTCAAGCTGCCCGATAATCTCTTTCTTCTGTACTTCGATATCGGCCTCGATAAGCGCTTTGTGCGACACGACGACGTTCTTGAATTCGTGGTTGATTTTCACCACTTTGAATTCCATCATCTTGTTCACATACTGATCGTAATCGCGGATTGGCTTCACATCGATCTGCGAACCTGGAAGGAACGCTTCGATACCAAACACGTCTACGATCATACCGCCTTTCGTACGGCATTTTACGAAACCGTTTACGATTTCGCCTGTTTCGTTTGCATTGATCACGCGATCCCATGCCTTGATGGTGCGTGCTTTACGGTGAGAAAGAACGAGTTGTCCGGTTTTGTCTTCGCGAACGTCGATCAAAACTTCTACTTTGTCCCCTACCTTCAGGTTCGGGTTGTAACGGAATTCGTTCAATGAAATCACACCTTCGGATTTCGCGTTGATGTCAACGATAGCGTCACGATCGGTGATACGCACTACCGTACCTTCCACTACTTCTTCCTGATCGGTATCGATGAAGGTCTTGGCAACCAGGTCTTCGAATTCTTTCAGGTTCTTTGCGTCAACGGCATCGATACCTTCCTGGTAGTTATCCCAGTTGAATGTGTCGAGGAAATCCGCTTGTGTTTTTGTCAATTCAGACATAAAAAAAATACTTGTATCCTGCCGTTTGTGGTCCCTTACGCGAAAACAACAGAAGTGTTTTACATAAATCGTTTTGTATACCTGATTGGAACCTATCGCAAAAAGGTGGGCAAAGATAGTAAATAATTGACAATTAACAAGGAACAATGAACAATTGGTGGAGGGGGAATTGAGCATCTGAGTCCCTGAGTCCCTGAGCACCTGAGCACCTGAGTCCCTGAGCAACTGAGCAACTGAGGAATTGGAGAACTACCAACAACTAATTACTGACTGGCTACTGGCTACTAACCACCATCCACTAACTCTTAACTCTTTAAATCCCAGCGAGGATCCCTTCGCTGCGCTCGGGATGACGGTTTCCGTTTCCCAAATGTGTAGGTAGGAAGCATTGCGCCCAAAGTACTATTAGAGGTAAATGCATACCGCAACAGGAGTATCTAACCACTGCCTAATGCTCACTGCTTACTGCCCACTGCCCACTCCCCACTGCCTACTGCTCACTGCCCACTCATCACTGCCCACTGCCCACTGCCTACCGACTACTGCCCACTGCCCACTGCCTACTCCTGAGACTGAGACTGCGACTGACTACTGACTACTGACTACTGACTACTCACTACTCACTACTCACTACCTCATCACATCCGTATCTACCGGCGTATACCCCAGCATCCGGCTGATCGAAAGCACCTGCCCTTTGTGGTGGAACTCATGGGTGGTGGCGTGGGTGTAGAGTTGCAGCGCTTTCGCCACTGCGGTTTTGTGTGGGATGGTATACGAAATGTCGTCATCCGGTTGGCAGCGCACGAAGAACTCCTCCATCATCGCGTCGACCCCGTCGAAAATGGCCCGAAGCTGGTGGATGTCGGTCACATCCGCGTAGGCGAAAAAACGCCGCTCACGCCCCAAACAGCACACCCCTATCCAAAACTGGTAGCAATTGGCGACATGCACTAGAAGGTTGCGCATACTGGCACCGGGGCCGAAACCCGAGTCCTCGCTGACAAAATCGGAAGCGCGTACGGTTTCGCTGTACGCCAGCAAAACGGCACGCGCTTCTTTAATATACTGATATTGCTCGCGCAGGATCATTAGTGGGTGACGCTCGCGACGTCATTTGGATCGTGTTTATGGCGGAACAAAATTGCAAAAGCAACCGCGATCACAAGTGAATAGATCGCAAACGACAACCAGATGCCGTGCCAGTCTTTGTCTTCGCCGTTTGTATAGTAGGTGTCGATCACATATCCGCTCACGGTACTGCCGAGCCAGGCTCCGAGTCCGTTTGTCATCATCATGAAGACGCCCTGCGCACTCGAACGGATCCGCGAATCGACCGAGGTCTCAACGAACAGGGATCCTGAAATATTGAAGAAATCGAATGCCATGCCATAGACGATACAGGATGCTATAATCATCCAAAGCCCTTCAGACGGGTCGCCATACGCGAACAATCCAAAACGCAGTACCCACGCCAACATACTGAATAACATTACCATCTTGATCCCGAAGCGTTTCAGGAAGAACGGGATAGCCAAAATGAAAAGCGTTTCCGATATCTGCGATATTGACATGATGATCGTCGAGTACTTCACTACTATCGAGTCGGCATACTCCGGCACTTTCTTGAAGTCATCGAGGAAAGAATCGCCATACATGTTAGTCAGCTGGAGTGCCGCGCCGAGGAACATCGAGAAGATAAAAAACAAGGCGATCTTATAGTCGGCAAACAATTTGAACGCTTTCAGCCCCATTTGTTCCGCCAGGGATTTGTCTTCGGAAATCGCATGCTGCGGCTTACATTTTGGCAGGGAAAACGAATAGATTCCAAGAATTACGGCCGCAATGGCCGCGATATAAAACTGATTGGCGTTCGCCTTGCTTCCTGTAAGATTGGTAATCCACATCGCAGCGATAAAGCCGATCGTACCCCACACGCGAATAGGGGGAAACACTTTCACGACATCGAAATCCTGGTCTTTCAACACGCGGTAGGCTACGGAATTCGACAAGGCGATGGTCGGCATGTAAAAAATCATCGCGGCAAAAATGACATAATACAAGGTGTCAGGGTCATTCACCTGGGGTACATAAAACAGGACGGCAGCGTACAGAATATGTAAAACACCATACAGTTTCTCAGCACTAATCCATCGGTCGGCGATGATGCCCGTAATTGCAGGCATAAATAGCGATGCCAGTCCCATTGTCGAGAAAATGGCCCCGAATTCGGCCCCTGTCCATCCTTTTGTATTGAAACAGTAGGTCCCGATCGTAATCAACCACGCGCCCCACACAAAAAACTGGAAAAAGCTCATCACCGTGAGCCTGAATTTGATACTCATAATTGGTTGGTTGGTTAAGGTCGTAAAGCTACTAAAATTGCAACATCTTGCAAGTGTGGCGGGAAAAAATGCATGTCAGGTCGTTATAAGATACAACGGCCTCATGGCAATGCTTCCGCATCCTCTTCCGCACGCGACAGGTCATCTGACAGCTGGTACGTCCGAAAGAAGTCGATCAGTTCCCCAACCCGTTTTTTAGGGTCGAATCGCAGGCGCCAATGCAACTTCCGTTGGCATTCGCTGCACGCCCGATTCGGCGAAGCGTCGGTTTCGGCCATGCCATTGCTGCCGTTCATGACGCAAAGGGCGTGGGTACAATGGGCCATCTGGAGCATATGACCGATCTCATGCGTGGTGACGTTCATCAGCCGTCGGAGGAAAAAATGCTGGTCGTGTGCGCGTTGTGGTGGGAATTTGAGCCGGAAGATCGACGTGACCCCTACCCGCTCGGCATACGAGGCTTCCCCAAACACAAAGTTCCAGTCGTCGGACTGGTAGAGGTCACCCGCCGTAAAGGCCATACACGCAAGTGCATCCGCCGGACGCCGTCCTTTTACAATAGAATCCATAATATAGGGCGACAACCACTGCTCGCCAAAGTCGCGTTGGCGCCGCTTGCTTTGTGGGATCCCGGCATCCGACAGCGTGGGCATCATCACGACCTCCCGCTGAAAATACCGCGATGCGTAAAGCCGAACCTGCTCCATGACGGCTTGCTGTTCGTTCGTAAACGATCCGATGGGCATGAGATAGATACGCGTCAGTTGGGCATCGGGCACCGGCACTTTACGTTTATACTGGGCAAACGTCTGCCCCTTTTCAGGATGGTCGTGTAACCAGTCACCCGGCACCGGCTTCGGCAACTTCGTATCGTTCGCTTCCAGTGCGTCGAAATAACCCGCTTCGTCGGTAGGGGTTTCCTTCGACTTTTGGCACGCAAGAACGAGTACCGCCAGTGCTAACAGGACGCGCGGTTTCATGCGTCAACGGCTTCTTTTACGAGTGCTAACACCGCCTCCAACTGCTCCTCACGCGTCAGGTAGGAATTGTCGATTTCTATAGCACCCTCGGCCATTACCAAGGGGGAATCCTCGCGGGTGGTATCGATGCGGTCGCGTTCGACCACGTTTTCCAACACGTCTTCATACGACACTGCCTGCCCTTTTTCGCGCAACTCGTCGTACCGGCGTTGGGCACGCGTGGCGGCCGAAGCGGTCATGTAGATTTTCAGTTCCGCATCCGGGAATACAACAGTGCCGATGTCGCGCCCGTCCATCACGATGCCTTTTTTCTCCCCCATCGCCTTCTGTTGCTGCACGAGTTTGGCGCGTACTTCCGACACCTCGGCAATTTTACTGACCAGTCGCGACACCTCGATACTGCGGATTTCCTTTTCGACATTCTGCCCATTGAGGAACATCTCGCCATACCCTACTTCCGGGTTAAACTCGAAATGCAATTCAATCGAAGGAAGGTCTTCTACCAAATGCACGCGGTCAAGATAGTCGGCGGTCACATACCCCTGCTGCATCGCATAGAGGGTGATGGCGCGGTACATGGCACCTGAGTCGACATACACATAACCGAGTTCTTTGGCCAATTGTTTGGCAAGGGTACTTTTTCCGGTGGAGGAAAAGCCGTCGATGGCGATGGTGATTTTTTTCATGGGATGGCTGGAGACAAAAAAACGGGAGATCGGAAACAGCCCAACCGGACCGACTCCTTTTTACCCGCCCTCCGCGCAAAAATAGCGATTCCGCCTTTCACTCCCATACGGAAAAACCGCATTTCGACACCCTGATGTCACCCTACCCCAATCGTTTCAACTTCAATCGGTCGTATACCATACCGGCCACGAGGGCCATTGAGCCCAGCAGCAGTATCCGCAGCCCTATTGTGCCGTAGAACACACCCCCAATCACGCCGCCTGTAAAAAAGGAACCGATGATGGTCAGCCGTAAGCGAATCGACGCCAGGAGCTGTTTACGGGAGTCTGTATCGCGATAGAAAAACAATTGGGAAACTTCGATGCCGAGGTCGGTGAAGAGACCGGTCAGGTGGGTCGTACGGACGGTGGCTTTTGAAATCCGGGTGACCAGCGAATTCTGCAAACCCATGGCAAACAGCAGTGAACAGGCGATCAGGTCAGGATGGCTTACGATCCGGCTGGGTCCGGCGATCCCGACAAGTGCCAGGAGAACACTCTCGATGAGCGTAGGTACGATGTAGGCGAAACCGGCTTTCCGACGCGTCAGTACCTCTGCCAGGAAGCTGGAGGAAAACGAGCCGAGGAAAAAGAAAAAGATGTAAAGGAAGTAGACGAATCCCTGCAACCAGTGAAGCTTGAAAACCTCATCGACAAAAAAGGCGAAATGGCCCGTGACGTTCGTAGTGAGCCGCGAGACAGCCAGAAACCCGGCGACGTTTACGATTCCAGCGACGAACGAGAGCAGCGACGCAATCTGGAGATTGTGGCGAGCCGTCCGCGTTCTGCCCTGGTGAATAAACATCGTATTTAATAATCGTCGTTAAAATTGATTGTCAACCCAAACAGGCTCGTGTTGGCCGCCAGTGTATAACGGGAATACGAGTAATCGAACTTCAGTCGGCCCATTTTGAGTCCGAAGCCCACCGAAATCCCCGAGAAGTTCCGCTGGTCAACGATCCGCAGCTCCTCTGCCCTACGGAAGTTATAGCCGATCCGGATGTTGAAGCCTTTGGTCGGAAACAGTTCGGCGCCGGCAATGACGTGGCGCAGTGCATTGTTGAAGAACGACACTTTTTCGGGTGTCTCCCCTCCATCCAGGTTCCCCTGCGAACGGGCCGGGTTGGAAAAGGCCACCTGCCATTGCTGGAGGTTCTCAAGGGTAATATGCCAGCGCAGTGGCACGTGTTCCAGTTCCTGTGAGACACCTAACAGGATCTCAAAAGGTAATTTTTCCTGCGTTCCCGCATAGGTCGTAAACTGCGCCCCGAGGTTGCGGATCGAAAGGCCCCAGTTGACGTCGTTGGGTTCGTCGATATACATGACGCCCAGGTCGACCGCCGCGCCAAACGAGTTATACTGTTCGAGTGTAGAGGAAATAAGCTTAACGTTGGCACCGAAGTACCAGTCGGTATACGGCAGGTTGTAACCGTATCCGCCCGACAACGCAATCTCGCTTCCGGTAAACGTGCCCGTGGGTTCGCCGTTCTCGTCATAGCCTTCGAGGGCCCCATAACTCACATAGTTAACCCCCGCATGGATGGTCTGCACGTGCTGGTCGTAGGTATAGGCATAGGCCGCCGTGCCATAGGTGACTTCCCCAAAAAGGCTGCCGTAGTTGGCCGACAGGCGGTTATGCATCTCGTCGTTGATGGATGCCGGGTTGAAAAAAGCCGAATTCACGTCGTAATCCCGCAGCGTAATCACCTTACCACCCAGGGCGGCCTGGCGGGGTGAGGTTACGAGACTGAGGAATTGGTATACCGACTTCCCTCCGATCTGGGCCGGCACGCACGTAGGAACGAGAAGCAATAAAAAGAGGAAACGTCTCCCGGGCATCAATAGCAATTAGCGTTTGAAAGATAACGCGTGTGCGAAGATATTATTTTTTGACGGGAGAAAGGAAGAAGTTGGCGAGAAGCATGCGGCTTTGGCACGCTCCATCCCCCTATTCGCTTTTCGCGGCCGCCGGAACCCACAGATTACCGGACGCCTTTCTGTTTACGGACGCCGGTCGGGTGCCATCATCTTCAGCAACAGGTCGCGTTCCCGGGTCACGGCTGCCAGTTCGCGTTCAAGTTCGGCCACACGGGCCTCCAGCGTGGTATCGACCGCCACGCCCGAGTCGAAATCAGGCGGCAGCAGGGCCGCTATATCGGCAAAGAAATTGTACCCAAGCACCTGGCTGATGTCCCAAAGCGTCGACGTCAGCATCGACGGGCTCTGGGCGTATCGTACCGGCACAGAGGTTGACACACCCATCGTCCGGGCCATCACCGCCCGGCTCACGTTGCGCGTTCTAAGTATCTTACCCAGCAATCTCCCTATGTGCGGAGGCGGCAATGGTGAGGCATTTCGTTTCATGTCTAATAAGTTTGGTTATAGTACTATCGGCAGGAGCGTCCTGACTCTCCTATCAAGATTTGTAAAAGATGAAGGATGAATTCGTTATCAATTTCGATGACTTCATTATCAACTTTGATGACTTTGTTATCAACTTTGCTGACTTTCTTGTCAATTTCGCTGACTTTCTTGTCAATTTTGATGACTTCAAAGTCAACTTTACTGACTTCGTTGTCAATTTTTCTGACCCGCGTGTCAGTTAAATTGACTTGCTACGCACTTAAATTGACCTCAAAGTCAGTTTAATGGGTTCCGTAGTCATCTTTGTGCACTTCAGAGCCATCCGTTTGGTGGTTAAAGGCCGAAGATGCGTGGGTATACCCGATGCATTGGTGCATGTTACTTCTTAAGTTCTTTGTCGGGCGCCCTTCCCTGCCCATTGAACCGGGCCTGCAAGGCCTGATAGGCCGTCGTGGCATTCGGAACACCGACTTTATGGGCATTTTCGAATGCGCGATAGGCCATTAGGGCGGTTGAATAAAGTTCGTCTCCGGTTACCTGCCGGATGTCGTCTATATGCTGCAACAGCGCCGTCAGCATGACCCGGATCTGGTCAGCCTGTTCGTAAAGGGTGAGGTCGGTTTGCATCGCCGTCGCTGAGATATAAGGCGGCAGGACACCCGCGCCGTTCGCGTCGACGTGGTGAATGGCGTCTTCTACAAATACTTTGTTGGCCACATTGATGCGTTTCATCCGCTGCCGCTGTACGTCGGTAAGGCTGATAGCCGGAAGTTTCGCGGCAATTGTTGCTACAGCGGCTTCAATCGATACGAAGTCCGCCTGTGCAATGGTCGTATCGAGCCGGTTTTCGGTTGTATTACCCATACTGGAGTGTGCTAACAGCGAGGGCGGTGGTGCATTTGGAATGCCCTCTGCTGGATTTCGGGGCGCAAATTTAACGGTCACGCCTGAGTTAATGATGATGTGGGGCAGCGATGTCCGAATTCGGTCGAAAATGGGGTGTAACCCGTCATTTAACGGGATTTTCTGAAACCTGGCGCGTATACCATAAAGGGCAATCATTTCAGTACCGGTGTCCAGATGCCAAAAAAAAAGACACCCCTCTCAGGATGTCTTTCTATTAGTGAAACCGGTTCGACTTATTCGAATTTCTTCGCGTTCTTCACCTTTTGGTCGGTGATGGCCAGTTGCAATACCTCTCCCATTTCCTTTACGTAATGGAAGGTCAGTCCGTCGAGGTATTCCGGCTTGATCTCGTCGATGTCGCGTTTGTTCTCGGCCGACAGTATGATCTCTTTGATACTGGCCCGCTTGGCCGCCAGGATTTTCTCCTTGATACCTCCCACCGGCAACACGCGGCCGCGAAGGGTGATTTCGCCGGTCATGGCCAGGTGTTTCTTGACTTTCTTCTGTAGGATGACCGATACCATCGAGGTCAGCATGGCAATACCCGCACTCGGTCCGTCTTTCGGGGTGGCCCCTTCCGGGACGTGTACGTGCACATGGTGTTTCTGCAACACTTCGGTGTCGATGCCGAATTTGTCGCCGTGCGCTTTGATGTATTCCATCGCAATCGTCGCCGACTCTTTCATGACGCTGCCGAGGTTACCGGTCAGTGTCATCCCGCCTTTGCCTTTGGAGATGAGCGATTCGATGAAGAGGATATCCCCTCCTACGCTCGTCCAGGCAAGTCCGGTCACAACGCCGGCCACTTCATTGCTCTCGGCTTTGCTGCGGTCCATTTTCGGGGCACCGAGTATGGCCACGATGTCGTTATCGGATACTTTTTTATTGTATTCCTCCTCCATCGCCACCGACTTCGCCGCGTGGCGCACGACCTGGGCGATCTTGGTTTCAAGGGCCCGCACGCCCGATTCGCGTGTATAGCCTTCGACGATGCGTTCCATTTGTTTCTTGCCTATTACGAGGTCTTTCGGACCGAGGCCATGTTGCTCCAATTGCTTGGGCAGTAAATGTTCACGTGCGATGTCGACTTTTTCTTCAAGTGTGTAACCCGACATCCGGATGACTTCCATACGGTCGCGAAGGGCGGGCTGGATACTGCTCATCGTGTTCGAAGTGGCGATGAACATGACCTTTGACAGGTCGAAACCCATTTCGAGGAAGTTATCGTAGAACTCCGAGTTCTGCTCGGGATCGAGTACTTCCAGCAAGGCCGACGATGGATCGCCGTTGTGGCTGCTCGATAGTTTGTCAATCTCATCCAGCACGAAGACAGGGTTCGACGTACCGGCCCGGCGCAGGTTCTGCAAAATACGGCCCGGCAGCGCGCCGATATAGGTTTTCCGGTGACCGCGGATTTCGGCTTCGTCCCGTAGTCCACCCAATGACATCCGCACATATTCCCGCCCGAGGGCTTTGGCAATCGATTTCCCAATGGAGGTCTTCCCGACGCCCGGAGGTCCGGTGAGGCACAGGATCGGCGACTTCATATCTTTCCGCAACTTCAATACCGCCAGGTGTTCGATGACGCGTTTTTTGACGTCTTCAAGTCCGGTGTGGTCTTCATCCAGTATTTTCTGGGCGCGTTTGAGGTCGAGGTTGTCGGTTGAGTACACATTCCACGGCAGTTCCAGGAACAATTCTAGGTAATTCCGTTGGATGCCGAAGTCGGGCGATTGCGGGTTCATCCGGCGCATCTTCCCGAGTTCTTTTTCGAAATGCTTGCGGGTTTTCTCGTCCCAGTTCATTGACCGTGCCTTCTGCTGCATGTCTTCGATTTCCTCTTCGTGCGACACACCGCCCAGTTCTTCCTGGATGGTTTTCATCTGCTGGTGGAGGAAATACTCGCGCTGCTGCTGGTCAAGGTCAAAACGCACTTTCGACTGGATGTCGTTCTTCAACTCGAGTTTCTGCAATTCGATGTTGAGGAAACGGAGGGTAGCGAGGGCACGTTCTTTCAGGTCGCTCATTTTGAGCAGGTCCTGCTTTTCCTTTACGGCCAGGTTCATATTCGACGATACGAAGTTCACGAGGAACGGCTGGCTCTCGATGTTCTTAATGGCGAAGGTCGCTTCCGTCGGGATATTCGGGCTTTCCTGTATGATCTGGGTCGCGAGGTCTTTGATGGAATCGATGATGGCGGTGAACAGAT
>DATGXZ010000519.1:0-4820 GCA_035298445.1 Flavobacterium sp. | reverse complement strand
ATACAACCCTTGACCGCTTCCGGTCCGATTTGTTGTCAGACCATCGCCTGGTAGACGTCACCGATTTCGGGGCCGGGTCGAAAGTCTTCAAATCGAACCGACGGGCGGTGTCGGCCATGGCGCGGCATGCAGGGATTTCGCCCAAACGCGCCCGATTGCTTTTTCGGTTGGTGCGGTATTTCCAACCGGATACGATCTTGGAGATCGGCACTTCGGTCGGACTCGCCACTTCGGCGCTGGCCCTGGGTAAACCCGACGCCCGTGTGATCACGGTGGAAGGTTGTCCGGAAACGGCGGCCGTAGCAGCGAGCCATTTGCAGGCAGCCGGACTGGCGAACGTTACCGTCGTCAACGCCGAGTTTTCGTCTTTTCTTTCCCAGCCACTGGCTTTTCCGACGCCCCGACTGGTGTTTTTCGATGGGCACCACACGGAAGCCGCCACACTCGCCTATTTCGAAGCCTTGTTACCCTACGCAACCGACGATTCCGTGTGGATTTTCGACGACATCCATTGGTCGGCGGGGATGGAGCGCGCGTGGGACGCGATCAAACGCCATCCGGCCGTGACCGTTACGATGGATACCTACCAATGGGGGTTGGTGTTTTTTCGGAAAGGGCAGGCGAGGGAAGATTTTGTAATTAGGAGTTAGGAGTTAAGAGCAAGGAGGAAGGAGAGAAGAGAACGTAGCGTTCTGTGTTGGATTCGTGCACTCAAGAAGACACTTTAGGTTTGCTTCTTGTCCCTTGATACTTGCTCATTTCTCCTCCCCACTTATAAAGTACAGTATTCCATTTACAAAACCTGAATGCCACTCTTAAAGTAGAACCTGCCAGTCGCAAGGTATGATTATCCGCTTTCAAGGTATTCCTTTCCATTCTCACAATGACATGCCCATCAACAAAGTAGAGTTTGCCATTCTCACAACGACATACCCAATGACCAGGTAGAGTTGCCCACTCTCAAGATGACATGCCTAATGGGTCAGTGTGGGGGCTGAGACTGCAACTGCACCGCGACCGCGACTGCAACTGTGACTGTGACTGCGACTGAACAGGGCGTTCCGGCGCCCACTGCCTACCGCAACTGTATACTGCTCACTTTAAGGCGCCGTCGGGCTATCCGTTCCAAGTCCTCGCTCGTACCTCGCTGTGGGCTTTCCACTGCTATCCCTAACGCAGCGGTTCCTCTTTTGACTCTCGTCTGAACACGGTGTGTCTCTTCATGTCGGGCAGGGATTGGAAATTCGAGCCATTGGGGCAAAAACACGACGAGGACGTCCATGAGAAAATTTAAGCAAGCGTTTGACCTATCACAAGAACTAAGTGAAGAATTAAAAATAAAAAATTGAGACACGTTACAATGTAAACCGCGATACGGGCGTTTCTTTGTCGCAGTATTATAGAGACGATATATACTATTAAAAGATTCCATATTATATAGTAGGTTATCAGAGTGTTGATATTGGTAAGACCGTAATATTCAAAGCCCCTCGCTATCTCCGCGACGAAAACTAGCCTGAGGCCGGCCAGTGCAATTAGCGCCGTCGCGTAAATAACGACCCACGTACTTTTTAATACTGCCGAGGTATCGGTTTGTTGATTTATCATAAAAATATCTTCTTGTAGTGACCAAACCACCAAACGCTGGCGTGTTAATTCTCAAGGAAATTATTACTACCCCTGCTGGCGCACGCGTCTCTTGCGGGTCGTCTCGTTTAATCCAATTTCAGCTTCGTTTTATGGTGTTGATTTACGTTGATTGGAACGCCTAACGCCCCATTCATGGGGTCATGAGCCAGACGATAGCGCGAGCGGGCGAAATCTGCCTAGCGAACCTGGGTCGTAATTAAATAAAAATCATATAGCAACAACAGTACGGCAAGAACGAGTGCGAAGATTCTTCTGGATTCATTTTTTATAAAGCACGCAAGATAAACCGGCAACAAGCCCCAAATGATGGGCAACAGCGCGCTTGCTATTTTACGCGTATTGCTTTGAAAGAAGTCAATTTCCATCTTTTGCATGATACCCCAGAAAGCGGAGGTCAGAAAGGAGAAAACGATTAGCAGGACGACTATTTCTTCGCCGAATGAAGGTACGATTTCATCGTCTATGGGATCTTCTCCATACAGATTTTCCCCTTCTTCCCCTTTTGACAGCAGCAAAACCAGTAGCCAGATCGTGCCGATTATCGGGATGAGTCCGATCAGGATCATCCATCCGCTTTTGCCTACATCATGAAGTCTTCTTACCGCCACTGCCAGTCCCGGGATGAAGGTCGCCAGCGCATAAAGTCCGTATAACGGCCCGTAGCCTGCTTCGCCCATTGTAATTCCGAAAATATTATCGAGCAGGATAGCGCAAACAGCGATCGTGAGGTTATACAATACGAATACCCAATATTCTTCTCTCCTTGTTCTTCCGCTGAAATCAGCGTATTGTTTTAAAACACCCAGGTATGAATTCATAGAAATTCTTTATTATCGTGATCCTTACTCGTTTGGCTTTTCAGTTTCGCCCCGTTTTTTGAGTGGGTCTGGTCTCCACTTTTGTATTAATTCTGTTTCCCAGTTTCCAGGAGGAATGGCTGTTCATGAGTTTCGAGGCGTACTGGCAGGATGGTTAGGTTTTGACACCGGGTATCTTCCGCGATCTTGGCCCGTAAATCTAGTACAAAATTCACTACTTGACATAACCGACAGATGGGGTGTATCCGCTGTGCCAGCAGTGCTAATTGTTACACTTCAATTACCATTGCGCCCGATAGTAAGTCATGCAGTGCTCTTTTTCTAGGATTTTTAAAAATCGAAACATAGGAAAGCCATCCCAGAAGCGCCTTTATTGCAAAACGAAGTAACGATCTGAAGATATTCAGTTTTTTAGAATCATTTGAACTTCTTCTGACTCTAATATTCATTTTCATATTTCCGAAAGTGGCACCAAGGGATATGCAAATAGGTTCATACAAAACCAGCATCAAAAATAGTAACACCCTTACCCACGTCGCTACGTCGTCGAACCAACTTAATACACCGGAAATACAAAAAGCGACTAGTATGAGTAACAACGTGTCTATAAAAGAAGATTTCGTTCGATCGAGTAAGGTAGCAATAGGTTTTTGCATGTAGTCGCAGAAATTTGTTTAGCATTGCTTGTACGTCCAAATGTACGAAGTCGAAGGTCAAAAGTCGAAGGTCAAAAGGCGAAAGTCAAAAGTCAAAAGGCGAAAGTCGAAAGTCGAAACCATTATGCACTCCCTCCCTTTTTTTATATTCGTAACAAAATCCTTCCCCTGCGACCAATATCCGCGGTAAAAACAGCGGTCCCGCCTCAACCAAGAACTAGGAGCCAAGAATCAAGAGTCAAGAGCCAAGAGTCTAACAACCAAGAACCAAGAACCAAGAACCACGAACCACGAACTAACAACCAACAACCATGAAAAAACACTTCCTCTCCCTTCTCCTTCTCACCGGGCTCACGCTTTTCGCCCAGGAGAACCTGACGTTCCAGAAGCCTTCCGCTGAAATCCTGGCGCTGGCGGATTATCAACGCGCGCCGTCGGTGACGATGGACTCGAAAAAGGAATGGATGCTGTTGTCGTATCGCGATACGTATAAATCGTTGGAAGACCTGAACCAGGAAGAAATGCGTTTGGGAGGCCTCCGTATTAACCCCGTGACCCATATCAGCAGCGCGACTACGTTCATCAACAACCTCAAAGTACGTCGGATTGCCGCCAAGGAGGAAATCCAGGTGGCGGGCCTGCCGCGTAACCCCCGCATTACGAACCTGTCGTGGTCGCCCGACGAGACCAAAATCGCCTTTACGAACACCGTAAGCGATGGCACTGAACTTTGGGTACTGGATGTGGCGTCGGCGAAAGCAACACGACTCACGGGTCCGACCCTGAACGCCGTCATGGGCAATCCGATCAGTTGGTTCCGCGATGGGAAGGCACTGCTGGTGAATGTGCTGCCGACCGACCGACCGGCGCTTGTCGACTCGAAGAAAGACCTCCCGAAAGGGCCTACTGTTTCGGTATCGGACGGGTCCAAATCGCAAAACCGCACCTATCCCGACCTCCTCAAAAACGCTACCGACGAGGCGAACTTTGAAACGTTGGTGCGCTCAGAATTGCAACGCATCGCGCTTGACGGTTCCGCTTCGGTTTTCAAACCGGCCGACCTCTACGCCGGAGTGAACTTTTCGCCAGATGGCTCGCTTCTCATGGTTACCACCATCCGCAAGCCTTATTCGTATATCGTGCCCGTCAGCCGTTTCCCGATGCAGTCGGACATCTATGACCTGTCGGGACGTCTCGTCAAAACGGTCAATGAAGTACCGTTGAACGAAGTCATGCCGAAAGGGTTCATGGCCGTGCGCAAAGGCAAACGCAGCATGGGATGGCGCGCGGATGAACCGGCTACGCTTTCGTTCGTTGAAGCGCTTGACGGAGGCGATCCGGCCAACCAGGTCGAATTCCGCGATGAGGTCTTTTTGTGGAAAGCCCCGTTTGATGCGGCCCCGGTGTCGCTGGTAAAACTGAAACAACGCTACGGCGGTATGCTGTGGGGTAACGCGACCACTGCGATGGTGACGGAAGAATGGTACGATACGCGAAATGAAAAGGCATTCCTGATCGATCCGTCGAAGCCGGGTGCGGCGCCACGTTTGGTATCGGACCGGAATTCGCAGGATATTTACTCCGATCCCGGACAGGTAGAAACCGTGCGGAATGCCTACGGCCGCTATGTGATGGCCATTGAAAACGGGAATGTCTTCCTGATCGGCGATGGGTTTACCAAAGAAGGGCAGTTTCC
>DATGXZ010000518.1:0-19205 GCA_035298445.1 Flavobacterium sp. | reverse complement strand
ATTCTGATGACCGGTATCATCATCACCTCGCATCTCGAGAACGGCCTCTTTATGAACTGGTTCGGGAACCAGAAAGGGGAAGGCTATGAATTCCACCTGCTTATAATCGGTATTTGCCTGGCCCTGGTGGTAAACGGCGGTGGACGGTATTCGGTTGATGGAAGCATTCGGTTGGAGAAGAAGGGAAGTAGTAACTGAGGAACTGAGAAACTCAGGGACTCAGGGACTCAGGAGCTCCGGAAAACTCAAACCTCGACACTCCAGCTTAAAACCCGTACCTTCGCTTCGTAGCAACCCCGGTGACCAGCGGGCGGCCCTACCGCAAAACTGCATCACCCATGGAGAAAAATTTCAAAATCGCTGTCTTGATAGACGGCGATAATGCCCAGCCGAAGATACTAAAGGAGATACTTGAAGAGGTCGCCAAATATGGTAAAGCCACCATTCGTCGTATATACGGCGACTGGACAACCCATCAGATGAAAGGCTGGAAAGACATTGTCAACCAGCACTCGTTCAATCCTATACAGAAGTTTTCGTATACGAAAGGAAAAAACTCGACCGACAGCGCGATGATCATCGATGCTATGGACATATTGCACGAGCGTAATGTGGACGGTTATTGCATCGTATCAAGCGACAGCGACTATACCGGACTGGCGAAGCGCATCCGGGAAGAAGGTATTTTCGTGATGGGCATCGGACGACAGACCACGCCGGACGCGTTTATACAGTCGTGTGAAGTATTCGTATTTGCCGAAACCATCAGCGGTGAGACGGAAACCGAAACCGCTCCGGAACCGATTGCGGTGGAGACGACGGCAAAACCATCACGCCCATCGGCCTCAAGGAAAGGGGCAAAATCCGTTCCCCCCTCACGACCGAAAAAACTACAAGTGGATATCCGACTCATCAACAAAGCCTTTGAAATCTCGGCCGGAGAAGACGAACAGGTGCACATTTCGCAGATGGGACTCAACCTTCGAAAGATCGACCCCAGCTTTGACGCACGTTCGTTCGGGTTCAAAACCCTTACGAACCTTTTCGAAAATTTGGGCGGTTATGAAGTCATCCGCAAGGAAGCCAATGGCATCACCCATTCGCTACTTAAAAAAGTAGGGCGTTAGGCATACCCATACTCCTTGCAAACCGGAAAGTGGCTCCTTAAGAAAAAAGCGAATAACAGGACGACGTTGGTGTTTATATTTTTTTGTACATTCGCTCCCAACCAATAGGGAAATAGAAAAACTTCTCCCAAAAAAACACAACAAACACCAAAACCAATCGAAACGTTATGAGACTATTCTTACTGGCAATTGTCACTTTCCTGTGCCTGGGCGTTGCGGCGCAGGATTCCATCCCCTCACACATGGCTGCCGACAGTATTCCGGCTTCCAATCCCATCCCTGAGGAAGTCGCTACTGAACAGCCGGAAGCCAGCGGCCAAACCGTTCGCTTTCCTATGAGTCCGTCTGCCTTCAAACTATCGCTTTGTGTGTTAGGCTTCGGATTACTCATCCTCTTAGGAGAAATCGTATTGGTATGGAAATTAGGGATTTCACCACAAGACACCATCAAGTTCATCGTAGTGACCATCATCGTGATTGGGTCGCTTTACCTGATTACCGCCGGATACACCAACGACCAGATCGCGCCGGCCATGGGACTTTTGGGTACCATAGCAGGTTATCTGCTGGGTAAGATGGGACCTGAGAGTGCCTCTAATAATAAGCCCGACGCACAAGGATGAAGACGCTACTCTCCATCCTAACTTTGTTCATCGGCGCTCTTTGTGTGGCCCAAACCGACTGTAAAACGGATGTCGTAATTACCGTCACCGACGCCAGTCTGAAAAACCCCATTGCGGGTGCCCAGGTAATATTGATCGACGGCGTTAGGGAAGAAATAAGAGGAACGACAGACGCCAACGGCTCCGTCACGCTGGCCGCTAATTGCGATACTACCTACATGCTTCGCGTATATAAAGAGGAGTTCGAACCGCTTGAAACAACCGTCACCACCCGTAAGGGCGAGACGTCAAACGTGGCAGTCGACCTCATACCAATGGCGCCTATCATGTCTTCAGGCGGCTATATCGACCAGTTTATCGTACGGGTCTACAACCCGACGACCGCACCACTCGACATCCGGTTTGGTCCTAACGAGCGCACGCTCGCAACCCATACGATACGTGCGGGCGAACTCTGGGAAAGTGAACCGTACCAAAACATATCAGATCTGATGTTGTGGATCTCCACGGGCAGGGTTACCAAAAAATATATGACCAAACCGGGTAAGGCCTACCAAATTGAATTCAATCGTGGTCAGCGCTGCTACGTAATTAAGGAGGTAGATGTACATAAATAGGGCGCTACACCTGTTTTTTTCGACCTGCACCTTCTTTTCTATGACAATGGTTGTACAAACGGCGACGGCGCAGACGCAAACGGAAACGGAAATGACGACGACGACGAATACCGCTTACATCCAAACCGGATTTGCCGGTGCCTGGGTGGGAGCCGAATGCAAACTGGGACGGTTGTGGGCGATTCGCACCGAGGCCGGACTTGACTTCGGTTTACGCGGTGGAGATATCGTCGGAGAGACGACACGGATATGGGCGCCTGTTTTAAATGTAGAACCCCGATTTTACTATAATCTTGCCAAACGGGCATCAGCCGGAAAGAACATTTTCGGTAATAGCGGTAATTTCTTTGCGGTTCGAATGGACTACCATCCGGATTGGTTCACGATCTCCAATCGGAGTGATGTCAACGTAATCGAGCAATTCCAGATCATTCCGAAATGGGGCATTCGACGACACATTGGATCGTCCCACTTCCATTATGAACTCGGCATCGGCATCGGCTACCGCCATCTTTTCCTTTCGCGATACAACATCAACGACACCGAAGATGAAATTGCGGTCGACCTCCACATACGGATTGGCTATACCTTCTGAGTATACATCGCGCCCTTTTCGTATTTTGCAATAAAAAGCATGCGAAGACTTTTACTTTTGGTGCTGTGGACGACGGTGTCGTGGGGACAGGACGTAACTCCTCGTCCAACGCCCTTTTTCCGTAACCTGAACGAACTGGATGGGTTCCGCGATTTCCGGGATGGTGGCGGACAAATGGTACGAAGTAACGACGGTGTTTCAAGTCGCTTCGCGCTATCCGTCTGGAATAGTGACGAGCGGACGGTCTTCGCTTTTCTTGAGATTATGACGCACGACAGTACAGGAAAGGCATACTATCGCCTGTTGGACAATCTCGAAACGATGCCTTCCGATCCGTACAAACGATTTGTGATGATAGACTGTGAAGCACCTCCATCCGTTTTCCGCACATATATAATCATGGAAGAATTAGATGATGACGGCCAACCCTTCCCGATCAGGACGGCATGGTGCGCGAATCCGTCGACGGGACGGTTCGAGGTCGTTTCTGAACCCCAACGCCTTCGCTGTCAAACCGAAGATGACGGTGGTGGATGTTCGGACGATTGACGGCGTAGTGCAAAAACTTCCGTATCTTTCACTTGTTCAAAGCACACTATGAAAATCAAACACGCCATCTTCCTCATCGCGACCGGCTTCGGACTCGACTTAATCGGAGCTTTCTGGAAAATCATGCATTGGCCTTTTGCGAACATCCTGTTAATGGCCGCATTGATTTTGAAGATAACGGGCCTGATTGCATTAATCGTTAAACTGGTCTCGAACACAAAGTTTCGGGACTTTATGAATCAATAATTGATGGAACTACCGTCTACAACAGCGCTACTTACCGGCGTCCAATCCCTTCGCCCTTTTCTCGGCGCAAAAGATTTTGAAACCTCACGCCGTTTCTATCGTACCATTGGTTTCACCGAGACGCTGTTGTGGGAAGGCTTCGCGTTGTTTTCTACACAGACGGGCTTCTCTTTTTACCTACAGGATGCCTACGTGAAAGACTGGATCGACAACACGCAGGTGTTTATGGAAGTCGCCGATGCGGAGGCAATACACGATGCGCTGGCGGCACTCGACCTCCCGACACAGTTTGAAAGCGTGCGTCTTACGCCGGTGCGACACGCCCACTGGGGCCGCGAGTGTTTCCTGCACGATCCATCCGGTATTCTGTGGCATTTTGGTACCTTTATCACACCATGAAACACTATTTTGTTCTAGTACTGATCCTGGCCTCACTTTCCACCACAGCCCAATTATCCGAAAGCACGCTGATAGGAAAATGGAAGGTGTCGGAAGTCGTTTTAACTGCCGAAGATCCCGGCACGCGACAGCTTTACCAAGGGTTTAAAGACGCTTTGTTCGTTTTCTCGTCCGATCACCACCTGCAATTCTCCTCGCCCAGCACGTCCCGTACGTTTGGGCTCATTGCGACTAAATTGGCTTCCAATGATTGGGTATTGGATGGAAAAAACCTACGTATCGGCTCAAAAGCCGACCACTTCCAGACCATGCAGATCACTATCGACAGTTCTAGCGGCAATACGTTTTTTGTGCTTGAGGGCACACCCGTCCGATTACGGATGGTGAAGCAATAAACGACCGTCGCGTGTGTGCTCTTATTTCCTTCGTATGAAACCACTGTTTTCTTTCTGTCTCCTTTTGATTGGCCATCTCGTAGCGGGTCAACAAACGCAAACGACCCGACTGATTGTTCGCGGTGACGATATGGGCTATTCGCATTCAGGCAATGAAGCGCTGATCGAATGCTATAAGGGTGGGATACAGAAGACCATCGAAGTCATTGTGCCTTCACCGTGGTTTCCGGAAGCGGTGAAGATGTTACAGGAACATCCGGGCGTGGATGTCGGCGTGCACCTGACCCTTACCAGTGAATGGGACAATGTGAAATGGCGACCGCTCACAAAGGCGGCTTCTCTAACGGATGAAAACGGCTACTTCCGCCCGATGATATGGCCGAATCCAAACTATCCCGGAAAAGCGTTGTTGGAAAACCACTGGGATCTTCGCGATATCGAAGCCGAATTCCGGGCGCAGATTGAAATGGCCAAGAGGCTAATTCCACAGGTAAGCCACATTTCATCGCACATGTGGTGTACGGAAATGACACCCGAAGTGAAAGCCATGGCGAAGCGACTTGCCAAAGAATACCAGATTGACATCGACCTTGACGAATTAGGTATCGGTACGTTTCGTTACGACGGTCCGTCGGGTACGCCCAAAGAAAAAATTACTTCCTTTTTGTCGGCCTTGTCAAAACTCGAACCCGGTAAAACCTATATGTTTCTCGATCACCCGGGCCACGACGATCCAGAATTAAGGGCCATCCACCACATCGGCTACGAAAATGTAGCGGTCGACCGTGCCGGAGTGACACAATTGTTTTTGTCGCCAGAAGTACGAAAATTCCTGTCGGACAAGCACATAGAGCTCATTTCCTACGCGGACCTTCGAAGTCGTCCATAACGGTCGAAACTTTTTTTTATTTTTTTTTCCAATCCAAAGCAACCCCTATTGCGTATATGCATCTACAAGGCATAACAATGGGAGAATTTGCTATGAACCTTATTTGTTAGATCGATTTGTTTTTGGTTTATGTTATGTGAAGGCCATCCTCCCCCGGATGGCCTTTCTTTTTGCTTCGCTGACGTTCGTTATATTTGCGTCATGAGGATTCCAAAACGCGATATCTTTCTCTACGGCGTGGGCGCCGCACTGCTGCTGGTGGGGTTGGAAGCGGCACAATATCGGTTTACCGTTTCGGCCAACCGTTTTGAAATCTATGCCGCGGTCGTTGCGGTTGTTTTTGCCTGCATAGGTGCCTGGATCGCTACCTCGGTCAAACCCAAGTCTGACAAAATCCCGACTTTAGAAACGATTACGCCTACTTCCGTCGCAGATGACGCCCTACGGCAACAACTCGGAATTAGTGCCCGTGAAATGGACGTCTTACAACTTATGGCCGCCGGGCATAGTAATGAGGAGATCGCCGAACGCCTTTTCATTTCTACCAATACCGTCAAGACACATAGTTCCTCACTATATGGGAAACTTGATGTAAAACGACGCACGCAGGCCGTGACTAAGGCGAAAAACCTGGGACTTATTAACTAGTACTAACGGATGAATTTTACAAAATCACCCAAAAGTATGACCCCATTTCAACTTTGACACGGCAACTTTGACACCACTAACACAAAATTCACCACCATGAAAAAAGTCATTTGGACGTACGGCGCGATTGCGTCTTCTATTGTAGTAGCGATGATGGTCGTTGCGGTCATCCTTCACGAAAACAACCCCGATAGCCAAGGCAGCATGGCTATTGGCTTTCTGGGCATGTTCATCGCCTTTGCCTTTAACTTTGTCGCGCTGGCTCGTTACCGCCGCGATCATGCTGCCGAAGGTCTTTCGTTTGGAAAAGCGATTTCGATTTGCCTGGCGATTTCCCTTATCGCAACCACGGCCTATGTTGCCGCCTGGGGCGTATCCTATCACTTTTTCTTTCCCGATTTCATGGACCAGTACCTGGCTATGGAAGTAACGAAACTTCAGGAAGCCGGCCACACCGCCCAGCAGATTGAAGCCGAAACGGCGGATATGAAATGGATGGCCGATCATTATGATAACCCGCTTGTGTTCATAGGCCTGACCGCCATTGAGATTTTACCGGTCGGGTTAGGCATGTCGTTGCTGGCGGCGCTGATCATGAAGCGAAAACCGGCACACGGTGCTTCCCAACTGTCGCATTACTAAAAAGAAAGGGCCGTCGAAATGACAGCCCTTTTTTCTTTTTACTCAGTTACTCAGTTACTCAGTCGTCACTCTATTTCTCACGATCAAACGGCAGTTCACGGCCCTGCACGAACAGGATCACTTTAGAACGGTCTTCGTTAAACTGTACGTCGAGTCCGGGTACTCCAAATTTGTCATTGCCTTTAGCTTCCAACGGGATAGGTGGATTGTTAGGAAGCGTCAATGTCAATGTACCTCTTTCATCGGAAAACGTCAACTTTACAGGAAGCATCGGATTGCCGAACACACCGACGAACTCGGTAGCATCTATAGTGGTATCTTTTTCGATTTTATCCTTGTCGGACGTCCAGACGTTGTTTACTGCGTTCACGTCAGGAAGGGTGTGATCCGGATCGAGCTCAATGCGGGTGATCTCTTCGGTAGATGGAAAACGGAATGTCCACTGTTTGTTGCGTTGCCAGATTTCCACCGGAAGGGTTTTGCGCACTTTCGTACCGCTTTTGCCCGTTACTTCAACGGTTACCGGCATTGGCATTTTTTCGAGATTGGTAATGGTGATAACCGTTCCTTTCTCAGGTTTGTTTTTCTGGTACATCACTTTGTCGATCTTCACATCGAAGCGCCAGTTGTTGATGAACCAACCCCGCCAGAACCATGAAAGATCTTCGCCTGCCACATTTTCGATGGTACGGAAAAAGTCGTCGGGCATCGGGTGCTTAAACGCCCAACGGTGGGTATACTCACGGAAGGCGCGGTCAAAACGCTCTTTGCCCAAAACCTGTTCACGAAGAATGGTGAGTCCGGTAGCGGGCTTATCATAGGCCAACACACCCAGGTTCGCCTCCTTCAATCCGTCGGGCATGGTATAAATCGGTTCCAGGTCAGGAGACGTGAGTTCTTCCGATTTGTAGTTGACATTCGGACGCTTGTACAGGTATTCTCCTTTATTGAAATCTTCAGCGCTCAGCGAGTTGATGAACGTATTGAACCCTTCATCCATCCAGGCGAAAAGACGTTCATTTGAGCCGACAATCATCGGGAACCAGCCGTGGCCGAACTCGTGGTCGGTAACGCCCCACAGATCCGATCCTTTTGACGTATACTCACAGAACACGATGCCCGGGTATTCCATCCCACCTACAATCGACGCCACATTAGTTGCAGCCGGATACGGGTATTCGAACCAACGCTTTGAGTAATTCTCAATGCTCGTTTTCGTGTATTCGGTTGACCGTCCCCAAGCGTCCATTCCGTCGCTTTCTACCGGATAGGCCGAGATGGCGAGGGATTTCTTTCCGCTTGGAAGGTTTATACGGGCCGCGTCGACGATAAAGGCAGCCGACGATGCCCATGACACGTCGCGCGCATTCTGGATGCGGAAACGCCAGGTCAGTTCTTTTTTCGCAGACGGACGCGATGACGCCTCGGTTACCTCAGCCGCAGAGCGAATGATCACCGTTTTGTCGCTTTTCCGCGCTTCTTCCCAACGTTTTACCTGAGCAGCGGTGTATACTTCGGTTGGATTCTGCAATTCGCCGGAACACACAACAATGTGGTTGGCCGGAGCGGTAATCGACACGTCGAAGTTGCCGTACTCGAGGTAGAATTCTCCGGCTCCCTGATACGGAAGCGTGTTCCATCCCCTCACATCATCGTACACCGCCATCCGGGGATACCATTGGGCTACAGAGAAAATATCACCATTTTTAGTTGCCTGGACACCCATCCGGTCAGACCCGAAGATCGGTGACACGAACGAAAAATCAATCTTGAGTTTCACCGTGCCACCCGGACGAAGATCCGTTGGAAGGAACACCTGCATACGGGTATCGGTGATTTCATATTTCAGCACTTGTTTAGAGGCCTTTCCGTTCGCCGTCGACACCAGTTTGACGCTGCCTATTCGGTGGCCGCCGTCAAATTTTTCATTCTTATCTCCGTTACGGCTGCCGGTCACCGGGATGACCGCCTTACCGCGCGAATCGTTGGCGAAGAGGTTTTGGTCGACATACAACCAAAGAAACGAGAGTTTGTCAGGACTGTTGTTAGTGTACGTCAGGATTTCGCTTCCGCGGATGGTACGCGTGGCCGGATCGAGTGAGGCCGTCAGTTGGTAGTCGGCGCGGTTCTGCCAGTAGGCCGGACCCGGTTGCCCGCCGGAGGAACGAGTGGGACTTCCATCTTTGGTGTAAAACCCCGGCGCGAAGGCTTCGTGGTAGTCGTAATTGGACTTGACGTCCTCTTCCTGGGCCAGGGCCGACAGGGAAACAAAAAGCAGCGAGGCCAGGGCCAGGCCACCCATGCGGAGATCTCTCATCTTCATAAAGGATTAGCGGGACAAATTAACAGAAAAAATACGAACACCGCGTTCGACGCGTATCGGTGGCACCATAAAAATACGTTAAAAGGTGTCGTGGCGCACAGAAATACGCACCGTGGCAAAAAATCGTAGTTTTGTTGTATGACCGAAATTACACTACAAAACCACGCCCTACGCGCAATACTGCGCCTTAAAGGAGCCGAACTTGTATCGTTGCGCGATGCCAAAGGCCGGGATTATATGTGGGAAGGCCATCCCGATGTGTGGGGCAAACACGCTCCGGTACTTTTCCCTATCGTCGGAACGCTGAAAGACAACCAATATGTGCATGAAGGTGTCACCTATTCGATGGGACGTCACGGTTTCGCGCGGGACAAGGTATTTTCGCTTGAACATCAATCGGATTCAGAAGCGGTATTCCTCCTCACGGATGATGCTGAGACGCGGAAGATGTATCCGTTTGCGTTCGAATTCCGAATTCGGTATCGGCTTTCCGACAGCACCCTGACCGTTACATATGACGTGAAGAATACCGGCAGCTCTACCCTTTTCTTTTCAGTCGGAGGCCATCCGGCGTTTGCGTTGCCCCAACCGTTCGACTCGTATTCAGTGGGTGTTGAGCCGGCAGGCGTGATGACCTATCGCCTACTCGACCGCGACTTACTATCGGATGAAACCGCAGAATTGGATGCTACATTGGGTGGTTTCGCACTCGACTATCGCCTTTTTGAGCGTGATGCTCTCGTCTTTACATCGCAGTCATGCAAAACGATGACCATCCGAGAAGACGGTCATGACCTATTGTCGGTTGACCTGGGTGATTTTCCGGACCTCGGATTGTGGACGAAACCCGGCGCGCCCTTCCTTTGCATCGAGCCGTGGCATGGGTATGCCGATACGACAGACACATCCGGCGTTCTTGAAAACAAAGAGGGCATCCGGCAGTTGGCGTCGGGGCAGGACTTCCATACCTCCTACACCATTACCCTCCATTCGCTATGACCATTCCGACGCTTTATGTGAACTTCAATCCGTTTCCCGTTTTAGAAACAGAACGGATGATCCTGAAACAACTGGATGACCAACAGGTGGATATGCTCTTCGAATTGCGTTCCGATCCGGAGACCATGCAATACGTCAAGCGCCCCATGGTGACGACGCGGGAAGAAGCCGAACAGCACCTGCAGTTGATTACGTCCAAAATCGAGGCGAATGAGGGCATCAATTGGGGACTGTATCTTCGCGAGCAGCCCGATCAGGCGATTGGCGTGATGGGCCATTACAGGATACACGTTGAGCATTTTCGGTCGGAGGTCGGCTATATGGTACTGCGCCCGTATTGGGGTCGTGGACTCGTGACCGAAGCATTGCACGCGGTGCTTCAATACGGATTCGAAACGATGCAACTCCATTCGACCGAGGCCATCATCGACCCAGCCAACATCGCGTCGGCCCGTGTTTTAGAAAAAAACGGCTTCGTTAAGGAAGCGCATTTCTTAGAAAATGAGTTCTTTGAGGGCAAATTTATTGACACCATGGTCTATTCGCTGCTGAAAAGCCGTTGGCGTGCGCAACCACCCCGGTAAAATTCTATCTTTACAGCATCAAAACCATTGCACATATTAGTTATGAAATCACGCTTTTTACTGTTTTCCACGGCTCTTTTCCTGTCTATCTTCCTGAGCGGATGTGATATAGGATCGTCATCAACTCAGACCTGTACTGCATCCGGCATTGGCACGGCGGCTACAGCCGTAACGGGTGAAGAAGGTGGCACCACTACCATTGCCGTTGGGGCGTCTGCCACATTTGATGTTTCGTTTAAAATTCCGAATCAATGCTACAGCTTCGATCGCTTCTACCAGCAAAATATCGACGCTGCAGAGCGCCAGATAACCGTCAACACAAAATACGACGGCTGTAATTGCCAGGATCAGGAAAGTACGCTGACCCAAACCTACACCTTCACCCCAACTACGTCCGGGACCTACGTTTTGAAGTTTAAGAAGAGTAACACCGATTACTTCGTTCGAAACGTCGTCGTAACAGAATAAGGAAGTCCCGGGCAACCGGGATTTTTTTTCGTGGTACTCGGACTACAGTACATTTGTTCAATATACCAAAGACAAGTTGCTTTCCGCATTGACCCGGATGTAGTATCTTTGCCGCCTGATGCAGAAAACGGCCAACATACTCAATAAGCGCGCGCGGTTCGACTACGAAATCCTCGAAACCTATACGGCGGGCATTGTGCTGACCGGTACCGAAATCAAATCAATCCGGTTGGGAAAGGCACAAATTGCGGAGAGTTTCTGTGAATTCCATGAACTCGAACTTTTTGCGATCAATACGTATGTGGAAGAATACGCCTTTGGCAACCGCTTCAACCACGCGGCCCGGAGCGAGCGGAAATTGTTATTGAACAAGCGCGAATTGAAATCGTTACATCGCTCGGTGCAGGCAAAAGGACTTACTATCGTACCTCTTCGCCTTTATACGAACGAAAAGGGGTTGGCAAAACTGGAAATCGGACTTTGCCGCGGTAAGAAGACCTACGACAAACGTGAATCACTCAAGGAAGCGGACAGCAAACGTGACCTGGACCGCATTAAAAAAGCCATGCGCTAGTCGCGTAGCATCTTGTAGCGCGTAACCCCGCGCGCATCCGACAATTCGATAATGTAAATTCCGGAAGGCCAGGAAGTCGTATCAAGGTTTGTGGTGCCCTGCGCCCGTCCTTGGTACACCAAACGGCCCAACATGCTATATGCCTTGACCTCTCCAGGTTCTGCACCCGCCATTTCGATCGCTAACACATCCCCAAACGGATTCGGATATAACTTCGCCATTGGCACTTCTTCCCCTCCTACCGAAAGGGCGCAGGTTGCCGGCGTTCCACTCGTCTGGAGGAAAGCCCCGTCTGTGACCTTCCAGTGAAACCATGTCCCACCCGATCCGGTCTGCCAGTCGTTGAGTTTGAAATAGTGTTGACCCGTCATGGTGCCGGGCACACGGTAGACCTTCAGCGCAGCTCCTTCATAACTCCAGGTTAGCGGTTGGCCCGCGCTGCAGAGTTCGGGTCCGAAATCGCCGCTGCATCCTGATTGCACGAAATAGGCGAACTCCTGATAATTCGGATAATCGCCATACACCCGTGCCAAACCCGATTCGTCGACACACACCGCTACATATTCATTAGCGGCAATCCCAAATGACCGTACGTCATAATCCTGCGTGATGCGTGCCATAAACGCCGAAAGACGCCCACGACGGTCGGGGTTATCAAAATGCGTATCGGTGATGACCGACTCCAAAAAGGGAACCGTCATAAAATCACCGGCTCCGATCGTCATATTCGACGCATACGGGTTGGAGGTGGCGGTTGAAGACGTAATTGAACCATTCTGGGCCGAGAAGTAGTAACCACCGAGTACCGCCATTCCGGCGCTTGTACCGCCAATCGGATAGTGTTTGACCGCCACATGCTCGTTGAGAAGGTCTCCAAGCGCGTTGTTACGGAAAAACGAGACGTAATTGTACTGGTCGCCTCCCGCCAGCCAGATCATTTCAGCATTTGCGACCTTATTGAGTACGTAGGGGTTCGTCGCGCCCGCTACCGACGTGATGACGAGTGTTTCGACCGAATTCACGTTGATACCCAATTCGCTGTAAAGGTAGTCGTTGTAGCCATCGCTCCCGGTAGCGCGAAGTACGACCACATCACCTCCGTCGGCTTGTTGAAGCAGCCATTTCATGGCGTTGTCGTGTTCGGTAGCCCCGCCCATGAGGCAGACCCCGAATGACGGTTGGGTCGCCACATTGTTGGCATTACCCGTGAAATAACTCGTGTACCCCTGCGCGGCTGCCACCAGGGGAAGGAAGAAGACCCATATTCGTTTCATACCGTCAGTTTTTATTTTCGAGCAGCGGAACGAAGCGAAATCCGCCAAATTCATGCTTCTCGAACCGTGTTTCATTTTTGCGGATCAGCAATGTCATTACCTGTTCCTTCTCTCCCAGCGGGATTACCAGGCGACCGCCAATTTTCACCTGTGCCAAGAGGGCGTGCGGCACGACGGGCGCGCCGGCTGTGACGATGATACTGTCAAAGGGCGCATAATTAGGCAGTCCTTTGTAGCCGTCGCCAAACGACAAGTGTTTGGGGTGGATGCCCAGTTTGGGTAGCAGTACGGATGTTGACTTAAAGAGTTCATTTTGACGCTCGACGCTATAGACCTTGGCACCCATTGCAAACAATACCGCGGTTTGGTAACCCGATCCCGTTCCGATTTCAAGGATTTTGTGGTCTTTTTTGACTTCAAGTAACTGCGACTGGAACGCCACCGTATAGGGCTGGGAAATGGTTTGCCCTGCGCCGATGGGAAAGGCCTTATCCTGGTAGGCAAACTCCTCAAAGCCCGAGTTCAGAAAAAGATGCCGGGGAATCCGGGCAATAGCGGACAGTACCGCTTCATCGGTAATCCCTTTTTCCCGCAACTGGTTGACGAGTTGGTTCCGTAATCCCTGGTGTTTGGCTGTATCCTTCAAGTCGGTTTGGCTTTGGTTGTAAATGTAGCGGACAAAACAGGTATGATGCAAGGGTGGGGCGTGAATAAAAAAAGGAAGGAAGAGTTGAGTAGTTGGGGGACTGTCAGTCTACAATTCCGAACCCACAACTTTCAACTATCAAACCTTAACAAAATATGCGGTTTTCCCGTACCTCCATGTCATCCGGAAATTGTATTTTGGATTTGGGGAGGGGCCGGATGCGTCCCTTAGCAAAAGCAGCTGAGTAGACAATACGGGAAAACCGCATCATTTGTTAAATCTTTCGATGCAATATACTTAATGGACTCGCTTCTATTTTCCTAATACATTACCCACCTAAACTGTCAACCCTCAACTATCAAACCTTAACAAAATATGCGGTTTTCCCGTACCTCCATGTCATCCGGAAATCGTATTTTGGATTTGGGGAGGGGCGGATGCGTCCCTTAGCGAAAATAATTGAGTCGACCATACGGGAAAACCGCATCTTTTGTTAAATCTTTCGATGATATTTGTAAGGGGTTCGCTTCTATCTTCCCTAGAACATCCCCCCTAAACTGTCAACCTCAACTATCAACCCTTAACAAAATATGCGGTTTTCCCGTACCTCCATGTCATCCGGAAATCGTATTTTGGATTTGGGGAGGGGTCGGATGCGTCCCTTAGCGAAAGTAACTGAGTCGACCATACGGGAAAACCGCATCTTTTGTTAAATCTCCTGATGTAATAGTTATGGGATCCGCCTCTATTTTCTCTACTACATTTACCTCCCCCTAAACTGTCAACCCTCAACCCTGAACTATCAACTATCAACCGTCAACTGTCAACCGTCTACTGTCAACTGTCAACCGTCAACTGTCAACTGTTAACTATCAACTATCAACCCTCTCCCCACCTACCTATCAAACTTATTCCTAAATTTGCCTAAAATCACGGATATGCTAAAAATCGGGGTCCTGGGCGCCGGACATTTGGGAAAAATACACCTAAGGCTGCTCCAACAATCGGACAAATACGAACTGGTCGGGTTTTATGATGAAAATCCAGAGTATGCCGAGAAAATAGAGGCCGAATTCGGCTACAAACGGTTCCGCACCATCGCATCGCTGATCCACGCGGTCGACGTCATCGATATCGTCACGCCCACTCTCTCGCATTACAAATGCGCAAAAGTGGCCATCAAGTCGGGAAAACACGTTTTCATCGAAAAGCCCATTTCAAATACCGTAGCGGAGGCGGAAGAAATCATCGCGCTTGCCCGGGAATTTGGCGTGAAGGGACAGGTAGGTCACGTCGAACGTTTCAACCCGGCTTTCATGGCGACCCGCGATATGATTGAGACACCGATGTTCATCGAAACGCACCGCCTGGCCGAGTTCAATCCAAGAGGAACGGACGTACCGGTCGTGCTTGACCTGATGATCCATGATATCGACGTCATACTGAGCGTGGTGAAATCGCCGGTGAAAAATGTGCATGCCAGTGGCGTGTCGGTTATTTCCGAGACCCCAGACATTGCCAACGCCCGCATTGAGTTCGAAAACGGCTGTGTCGCCAACCTCACCTCAAGCCGTATCTCCCTCAAAAACATGCGGAAATCGCGTTTCTTCCAAAAAGATGCCTATATCTCGGTGGATTTCCTGGAGAAGAAATGTGAAGTCGTAAAAATGAAAGATGCACCCGAACAACCGGGTGATTTCGATATGATCCTACAAAATGCGGAAGGCGTCCGGAAGCAAATTTACTTTGCGAACCCCGAAGTCGGCCAGAACAATGCCATCCTCGACGAACTCGAGACCTTCGCCGACGCAATCGTCCACAACACGCGTCCGGTGGTGACGCTGGAAGACGGAACTGATGCCCTTCGCGTAGCCTACCAGATCATTGACTGTTTTAGCTCATCCAACCAACCTAACATACACTAATGCAAACAATTGCTGTAATCGGTGCCGGAACCATGGGGAACGGCATCGCACACACGTTCGCCCAAAGCGGGTTCACCGTAAAACTGATCGACATTTCGGAAAAAGCCATTGAAAAAGGCATGGCAACCATCGCCGCCAACCTTGACCGTATGGTAGCCAAAGGGACGATTACGGAAGCAGACCGCGATACGACCATCGGAAACCTCATCACCTACACCGACGTACGCGACGGTGTGACCGGATGCGATCTCGTAGTGGAAGCGGCTACCGAAAACGTGGAATTGAAACTCAATATCTTCCGACAACTGAGCGACATTTGCTCGCACGGCACCATTCTCGCCACGAATACCTCTTCTATTTCCATCACCCAAATTGCGGCGGCGGTCGTGCATCCGGAGCGCGTAATCGGCATGCACTTCATGAACCCAGTACCGATCATGAAACTGGTAGAAATCATCCGCGGCTATAACACGTCCGACGCGGTCACCCAAACCATCATGTCGCTGTCGGAAAAACTGGGCAAAGTTCCCGTAGAAGTCAACGATTATCCTGGCTTTGTGGCTAATCGCATCCTGATGCCGATGATCAACGAATCAATCGAAACACTCTACAACGGTGTGGCAGGCGTATACGAAATCGATACGGTGATGAAACTGGGAATGGCGCATCCGATGGGGCCTTTGCAACTGGCAGATTTCATCGGACTCGACGTCTGTCTCGCGATCCTGAACGTAATGTACGACGGCTTCAAAAATCCGAAATACGCGCCATGTCCACTGCTGGTCAACATGGTACGCGCTGGAAAACTGGGCGTAAAATCGGGTGAAGGCTTCTACGATTACAGCGAAAGCAAAAAAGCGGAAAAGGTCTCGAAACAATTCGCCCGCTAGCATTTGGGGCTCAGGGTTGACTTTACAGACAACACGTATCACCCAAAAACGAAAACTCAAAACCCAAAACCTTGGCGAAAATCTCCCCTTTCCGTGCCGTTCGTCCGCCTGCCGATAAGGTAAGCCTCGTGACCACGCGTTCATATGACGAATATTCACCGGCGGAATTGGCGTCGCAACTCGACTTTAACCCATTCTCGTTTCTGCACGTACTGAATCCGGCCTATGCCAACCAGCAAAAAATCGGGTTCGAGAAACGGTTCCGGAGCGTCGCACAGAAGTACCGAGACTTCAGGGAAGAGGGAATTCTCGTGCAGGAAGAACTTCCAGTTTTATACCTGTATGAAATTCAGGCGAAAACGCGGACGTTCACAGGCATCATTGCCGCCACGTCGCTTGATGATTACCGAAAGGGCGTCATCAAACGGCACGAAGATACCCTGCCGTATCGCGTGGAGTTGTTCAAGGACTATCTCCATTACAGCGGTTTCAACACCGAGCCCGTGCTCATGACGTATCCACGCAACGAAGAAGTCGCACAGTGGATTACCGAAAAGAAGAAAGAAACCCCTCTCTACGCTTTTTCTACTACCCGTCGTGAGAAACACACGCTGTGGAGCATTTCCGCCTCCACCGAAATCAAGTGGCTGCAATATAAGTTTGAAGAGATCGGCGACCTGTATATTGCCGATGGCCACCACCGTTCGGCCTCGGCAGACCTTTTGTATGAGGAAGACAAGGCGACCGGACGCGAAGCACTCGGTTCCTTCATGAGTTTCCTGGTGTCCGGCGACGACCTGCACATCTATGAATACAACCGGATGGTACGCGATTTAAACGGTCATTCCAAAGACGAATTCCTGTCGCTTCTCGCACAGGATTTCTGGATCAAGGAACACCCGAAAGAACTCTGGAAGCCAGAACGGAAGTTCGAGTATGGTATGTACCTGGATGGCACCTTCTATAGCCTCCACCTCAAAGACAGCCATAGTCTTACCGGCGTACTTGAGCGACTCGACGCACAGGTGCTGTATGAAAAAGTACTGCATCCGATCCTGGGCATAGACGATCTCCGCAACGATGAACGAATTGAATACATCCCGGGAACACAATCGGTGATTACCCTTAAGGAAATCATCGACGAGGGCGGGTTTGATATCGGTTTCACGCTCTTTCCCGCTACTATCGATGAAATCATGGAACTGGCGGATGAGCACCTTATTATGCCACCGAAAAGCACCTACATCGAGCCTAAATTCCGAAGTGGATTGGTAGTGTATGAGTTGTAAACGGATGTGGGAAGGATCGCGATACGTTTCAAGGACTAAGGTGGCCTTTATCACCTTCTTTCCGGTAAGCCATTGTATCTTTGCATCATGACAATATCCGAACGTATTCAAGCCATCCAGTCCTCCCTGCCTCCACATGTAACCCTTGTGGCGGTTTCCAAAACGCAGCCCCTTGACGCTATCCGCGAGGCCTATGACGCTGGCCAGCGCATTTTCGGGGAGAACCGCATCCAGGAAATGACCGAAAAGTGGGAAGCGCTTCCCAAAGATATCGAATGGCACATGATCGGTCACGTGCAGTCGAACAAGGTCAAGTATATGATTCCGTATGTGAAACTCATCCACGGGGTCGACAGCTTAAAACTTCTGGTAGAAATCGATCGGTTGGCCCGCAAATGGCGGCGCTCGGTCGATGTCCTGCTTCAGGTGCATATCGCCGAAGAAGACACAAAATTTGGGCTTTCCGATTCGGAATTACTGGAGCTTTTCGCAAGTACGGACTATAGCGCCCTGACGCATACCAACATACGTGGATTGATGGGGATGGCGACGTTCACGAACGATACAACCCAGGTCAGGCGCGAGTTCGAGCACCTGAAAAGTCTTTTTGACCAAACGAAACAACGCCTCGGCAAAGCCAACTTTGATATTTTATCGATGGGCATGTCGGGCGATTATGCCGAAGCCGTTGCGACCGGAAGTACAATGGTTCGGATTGGAAGCAGTATATTTGGGGAAAGAAGTAAACCGTAGAAAGTGTCAACAGACTTTTCCCAAACCAACATCGAACGCACAACGAAGACCCAATGTCGTTGCACGCAATCCCTGTTTACGGTGACTGCGACTGAAAACTAATGTACGCTATCCTCGACATAGAGACCACCGGAGGCCAATACAACGAAGAGGGCATCACCGAAATCGCGATCTACCGCTTTGACGGACACGAAGTCGTAGACCAATTCATCAGCCTCGTCAACCCCGAAAAACCGATTCAACCGTTTGTGGTCAAACTGACGGGCATCAACAACGCCATGTTGCGATCGGCGCCTAAATTTCACGAGGTGGCCAAGCGCATTGTCGAAATTACCGAGGGCTGCATCCTGGTGGCCCACAATGCGTCGTTTGACTACCGGGTATTGCGGACAGAGTTCCGCCGTTTGGGCTATGATTTCCAAAAGCACACACTTTGTACGGTCGAACTCTCACAGAAATTACTGCCCGAGCAACCGTCGCACAGTCTCGGAAAACTCGTGCGGGCATTGGGAATCCCAATGGCAGACCGGCACCGGGCGACGGGCGACGCCTTAGCAACGGTGAAGTTGTTCAAATTGTTATTGGAGAAGGATACCGATAAGGAAATCCTGACCGGACTGGTGAAGTTTGAAATCGAAAAAGGACTCACCCCGAAACTACTCGATATCGTCGACCGGATGCCATCACGAACCGGGGTTTACTACATCCATAATGAGGCGGGCGAAATTATGTATATTGGAAAATCACGCA
>DATGXZ010000517.1:0-5962 GCA_035298445.1 Flavobacterium sp. | reverse complement strand
GGATTCTGAATCCTGAATTAGATAATGTGGAAACGGAGGGCGCTTAGGGGTATGGGTTAGTAATTTGTCACCATTGATGCTTTATCCATGCTTTATCTATGCTTTATCTATGCTTTATCTATGCTTTATCTATGCTTTATCTATGCTTTATCTATACAGTATCCAGGCAGTTTGGCCCGTACTTTGACCCGTCCACCATCCACGATCGACCATGAACCATGAACCATGAACCATGAACTATGAACCCTGAACCCTAAACTATCAACTGACAATCCTGTTTTGGCTATACAACTGTAAACCCTATTTTTGAGCGACGTAATCCAAACTACAACCAGCGCGATGAAGTATCTTCTTATCCTATTACTGGCATTCCTCCCCGGAACAGACACAACGACCCTGTCGGGGCGGTATTTCGCTGATTTTGACGGAGCGGGTATGCAGGATGGTTATGTTGAATTCAGGGATTCTGTTTTTTCGCTGAAGCACTACAACCTTTTGCCGTATGGTGGCAAGATCGAGTATGCCCCCCATAGTGTATACCTGATGCAGGAACCTAATGGAGATGTTTTTTTCGAAATCAGGAATGAGTACATGACCCGCGATACGATGCCTTTTAGCATCCACAGTAAAAAAGCCCATCCCGGCAGTTATATGGATATATCGATTGGGGGTGGAAAATTTATACGGGTTAGGTAAAAGACAAGTACTGCCAACTAAAATGCTGCTCTTCGCCCCTGTTTACAACCTAGTTATGTAGAAAAAATGCTGTTTGTTGTTGTTGCAGGTGCTCCCGTAACCCCGTTTTTAAACGAATTAAGAGGCAAGAATCAAGAGTAAAGAAGTTGATAATTCAACCATGAACCAACAACTATGAACTATCAACCATCAACTATCAACTATCAACTATCAACCATCAACTATCAACCCTCAACCTCTCCACATGGACTTCAAAGCGAAATTCACGACCTATACCCACACCGAACTGCTGCGCATCGTCAACAATCCTGGCCGCTACCAACCGGAGGCAGTAGAGACGGCGAAAGCGCTGCTCGCTGAAAGACAACTGACGGACGAAGAAATCAGAATCGCCGAGGACGCACTTGAAGCGGAGAAGCGGGAGAGCGACGAAAAAGAACGAAGGCAAAAAGCTGTTGAAGATACCTTCCGGAGCCTGGGTCACTCACTACTGGAAAAGCTGAATCCGATACAGGAGGGGTCACCGACGACGGACAAAACCATCCGTCTCATCTCACTGCTTTTCGGTGGGTTTTTCCTGTTACAACTCTTCCGGGAGTTTGGGATGATCCGGTATATACTTACCGATGACTCAATGCAATGGGATTTGAGTATGGTGCTGTATGTCGCACCTTTAGTGACAGTTCCGATCGCCACGATCTTATTTTACAAGCGGCACAAACTGGGCTGGCTGCTGCTGGCCCTATTCCTGACGTGTTCGACTGTGTCTGCTTTGGTGAATTTGATGCTGGCCTTCACACGGGAACCATCGGGAATTGCAGCGCTTGACAGTCTGTTTCCCCGCCCCTCCCCTTTCGCTTCCCTCCTGACCTGTTTGTTTTTCGCGGGCAACCTTTGGGCTATCGGCAGGGAAACCGTGCGAGGGGTGTACGGGATTGCCCGGCAGACATTGATCCTGACAATTGCCCTGTCGGCAGTCCTTTCATTGTTAATATTCAGGCCTTTTTTCTGATGTTATATTGGGGAGAGGAACTGATAATGAACGATGAACAATGTACGATGAACGATGAGTGGGAATCAAGAGTAGTAAAGAAGTTCAGAAGTCAACCACGAACCATGAACCATGAACCATGAACCCTCAACCATCAACCCTCAACCATCAACCCTCCTAACGCATTGTGGTTATTCGTATATTTGAGCGTTGCACCAACCGGATGTCCCGATTTACGCACCAGATCTGAACCCAGGCATTCGATTAGGGTACCTTAATTTTTTACTTATGACCACCTTCAGAATTAACATCGTCCTGCTTTTTGTCACTTCCTTGCTGGCTGTCAATGAAACTGTCGCCCAGGAGGTTACACAAACCCATGAAATCAATGCAGGGAGTTACCTAAAAAGCGAGCTGGCTTTCGATACGGGAGACCTGTTTATGGAACTGACAAGCAATGAAGTGACAGATGAACGGATTGCTACCCAAACCAGGGTTTTCCCTAATCCGGTAGCGGATGTACTACAGGTCGTTTCCGATAAACCGATTGAATCAATTGCCATATACAGCCTTGACGGGAAGGCAGTCTATACCGCTCCATCACCCCAAAATACTATTGACCTAAAATACCTGACAACCGGATTGTATCTGGTGGTCATCAACCAAGAGGAAAACTTTAAAATCGTTAAACTATGAGAGTCGCCATTTTTTGCCTGCTTTTTATCAACCTCATGTCTGGACAGGGTGTGCCGCAGGGTTTCAGCCACCGGGGTGTCATCAATGACAGCCAAAACAGACCTGTAGCCAATAAAGATGTGGTAATAAGAGCCACTATCTTAGATGATGACAAAGACGAACTTTATATAGAAACACATCGCGTAAAGACAAATGCGACGGGGCACTACACTATCGTGATCGGGCAAGGCGAACGACTACTTCCAAGTGATTCGAACTTCAAACTGAGCGACCTTAAGTGGGGGGACGCCACCAAGACCAAATCGTACCGCATTGAGGTCGATACGACCGGCAGTGGCAACAAGTTTACGATCAACGGTACCAGCCAGTTTTTCAGCGTGCCCTATGCGTTTTTCAGCCTGAACAATCTGGGCTCGCTTACGGCTAAAAGCAGCGAAAGCAATTCGTGTACGGCTACCGTTGACAATATTGCCGCTTTAAAAGCGAGGGTGCCCGGCGCCCGTTTTGAAAGGGTTTGTGTGAAATACTACTCTTCTGAATTAGACAACGGCGGGGGTGAATTCATGTGGATTCCGGAGTATACCCCGAATGGTGACCCTGACGTTGACAATCTATGGGTAGACATTCATCCCGGAGGCCTCCGAAATAATGATGACGGATGTATTATCCAACGAACAGGTGATACCTCCAAAGGGAGATGGGTGCGACTGATTGATGGGTATATCAATGTCACCTATTATGGTGTAACGGGACAAAAGCAGCCGGATGACGGTGAGCGCATCCAACGGGCAATCGACTACGCCGCCTATAATGCAAAATACAATCCGGGTATTACGGAAGGTACCATTGTTTATTTCCCTTCCGGAGTATACAAAATACACAACGAACTGGTGTGGAAGAATGGCGTTTCCCTCAGAGGTGAGTCGCGTTTTAATACAGTGTTGGAGGCCGGTTATCCGACTGACCCCAACGCGCCTTCCTACTCCACTAACGGCGGGTCATTGTTGAAACTGGATACCGGACGGGTGGTGGGTTCCCATATATCCGACCTGTCGTTCCAAGGGATTGCCAATGAAACCGACAGTTCCAAACAGAAGGGTTGTTTCAGCCTGGAAGCGTATACCGGCGAGTTCGGCGATGGTGGTCTTTGGAATTCAACGATCAAAAATGTCGAAATAAAGGGTTTCAATGGAAACGGAATCGTCCTGAAAGGCCGAAATGATTATACCGCTCCGATACAGTTCAATGTCTTTGAAAACATCAGCGTGACCCGGCAAACACCGCTTACCTATTCACTATACACCAATGGCCAATTGGGACAGAACACTTTCATTAACTGTGGTTTCTTTGCGAAGTTCAATTACAGTATGACGAATCCGAGCGAGTTTATTTTGGGCACCAATGTGTTGATATCCAATGCCACCAATAATTTCAATACGGTGGGCATCATGAGTTTTATCAATTGTACGATTGAAAACTCAGAAGATGGTGTGAACATTCAACATGCGGAGAGCGTGACATTTGATACCTGTTGGTTCGAAAATTTGAATGTGGCCATGCAGGTTCATAACGGAACGGGCGGATTCAAAAGCAAAGCCATCCACATCACCAATTGCCGCTTCGCCAATGCGGCCGGATTTGGTTCTTTGAAGCCCAATGCGTTCAACCAATTTGGGTTTGGTAAGTGTATCGTAGTAAATAATTCAGAAGTGAACGTCGAGAATTGTTATGCAACGGTGAGTCGGATTTTCAGGGAAGATGACCCAACGTATACCATTATCGACACGGCGCTGAACCTTGACAAGAAACTGTTTATCTATCGGAGCAACAGTTCACAGGGCGTTTTTACCAGGGCCAATTCGTTCCAGCATCCTGTTTTAAGTAATACGTATGGATTGACGCCTTCGGTTTCCGTCAGCAATTCCACGCTGAATTTAGAACAGAATGTGTATTGTAATGTTACCGCTTCCGCGGCGGTGACGGTGGCTACGATCAACACCGAGATGCTACCGGGAGAACGGATAACGCTTACGAACGCCAGTACATTCAATATCACGTTCACCAAAACCGGCAATCTCGATTTCAGTGCCACTTCTTCGGTGGTGTTAGGCCCGAACAAAACCGCCGAGTTTGTCAAAAGGCAGTTGCCGAATAATTCGATTAAGTTGCAGCTGGTGACGGTTTATTGAGGAGCGAGAAGAAAGAAGAAAGAAGAAAGAGGAGAGAGGAGAGAACTTCGGAAGTCAACCATGAACCAACAACTATGAACTATGAACCACGAACCATCGCCATGATCCAAAAGATTAAGGAAGAGGAAGGTACCGACCTTGATGAGTTACCGAACCACGAAGGGCCGTACGGACTCTCTAAAGACAATCCTATACTTTTGACAAGCGTTTCGGAATCGTGGAAGTACCTGAGCAGACCGGTGTATATAAAACCGGGTTCGTCCCAATACAGATGGGAACGGGTGGGTTCTATGCGCAGCGATATCGTGAGCACGCCGATTGACGCCTACCATTTGTTAGACACTGATCGAAAAGTTGTTACAACGATTTATATCTGGCCTTACAATAGGGTAAATTCGACAAAAGTTCCGGAGGGGTTTGGTTTGATGGATGAACAACACGCCGGTCAAAAATGGGCTTGACCGCGAAACACGAACCGTACCTGACCGAAGTTCCCATCGCGGATCCTAGCAGCAACCCTGACAACATCTAACATCATGAAACAAACACCTCTTCGAATCGCGGGCCTGAACGATGACCTTTACGCCGGATTCGGTCCGCGCATCGCCTCCCTACTACTGGATATCATTTTCTTCCTGCCCATCGGGATCCTGACCACATGGCTGAACGGTTTAAGTAAAGACGCGTTTTACTATACGATGGTCCCGAACCTGCTTTTTGGTTTGTGGTATTATATATACCTACCCAAAAAGTATGGCGGAACACCCGGCAAACTGCTGGTAGGCATCAAGATACTAAAAATAGATGGCCGCCCGATCGGATGGGATGAGGCCGTGCTGCGGCATGTGGTCTTGCTGGTGTTACAGATTTTCAATGTCGTTATCACGATCATGGCACTGGATCTAGCAGATGAGGACATCTACCTAACACTCTCCTGGTTTGAAAAAAGTGCCTACCTGACGGCGCTGATGCCGGGCTATTTCCGGGCATACACCCTGGTAAGCAGCGTGTGGGTGTGGAGTGAACTGATCGTATTGCTTACGAACCCACGAAAACGCGCCTTCCATGATTATATGGCCGGTACGGTTATCATCAAAAAGCGTTATGAAGCGGCTATTGTTCGCGAGATGTATCCGGAAGAGAAAAACAACCCTGGCCCTGTTTCTGCATAACCAGCAGAGATTTTAAAGACACTGGAACGCTGTCATTTCTGTCATTCCGGTACTTTTATCCAGACGAAATCCAGACTGTCATTCCCTGCAAAACGGTAACGACTTCGAAATATCGTCCTCATTAAAACCCATATGAAGTACCTCACCCTGTTCCTCGTCTTGGCTTTCGCCCACCTGCCAACTGAACCCGCCATCGACGGACAGTGGATCTGGTGTAA
>DATGXZ010000516.1:0-3134 GCA_035298445.1 Flavobacterium sp. | reverse complement strand
CAGGGTGTTCAGTTGTTGAATGTTGCGTTTCATAGTGTGTTTTAGGTTAAACCGCTGCAAAGATAGTCCATACAGAATGCGGTTACTGTTGATAACCTTCCATTATGCTAACAAAAAAAGAGGGGTATTGAATGGTTCTTTTTGCGTAACGTCCGGTACAGCAGACCTTTGGTTTACACTAGAGGTAAGGCATTTGGGAAGTTAATGCCAGGAGGCGTCAGGCAAAGCACACCTCGTTCAGGATTTTCGGACCGATGTAAGGACTCAGTCCATTTTCGGTCACCACCTCAATTTTTTCATTTTGAAACAGGTATTCCAACAGGTCACATGCCGCCATGAAGTTGTCGAAATTCTCTTTTTCAGGCTCGAAATCGATAAGAAGGTCGATATCGCTTTTTGCCGATTGCTCACCCCGAAGATACGAGCCAAACAAGCCCACACGCCGAATGCCAAGTTGCGATAGCTTTGCTCTATTCGACTTTAATGTCCTTATTATGTGGTCTTTTGTGGTCATAAAATGTTACCAAATATACAAAGTCTTTCATTGCTTTGTACCCCACAAATTACGCTTCCGCCTCCTGCTTCCGCATCATCCCCCGTACCACCAACACGATACCCGCGATAATGAACGGAATACTCAGCCATTGTCCAGTCGACAGCACATTGCCCAGTTGGTTTTCAAACCCGCCCTGGCTGGCTTTTACGAATTCCACCATAAACCGCACGGTCCAGAGCAGTATCAGGAATACCCCAAAAATGAGCCCCGTTTTTTTGCGTGCATCGGTCTTCCAATACAAAAACAATAGGATCGCCAATACCACCAAATAACTCACGGCTTCATACAATTGGGTCGGATGACGGAACGGAATGGCGTTGAGTATATCGGCATACTGAGGATCGTGCTGGATGAGCTCATAGGCCTTGGTTTCCGACATGGCGTGGGTTACCTGTAGCGGGTTTTTGTCCTCCCAGAATTCGCTTTCGCGGATGAATTTCACCGCATACCAGTTATCGCCCGAGGTCACCTTGCCGTAAATCTCCGAATTGAAGTAGTTGCCGATGCGGATGAAAATACCACCCGCCGTTACGCCCAGCACGATCCGGTCGAGCGTCCATAGCAAGGGTTTTTGAAGGAACTTCCGGCTGCAATACCACATACAGATGATGATCGCAATAGCCGCACCATGACTGGCAAGCCCTGTGAAACCCGTGAATTTCCAACCGTCCGACGTTTCCCGTATCGGAAGCAGTATCTCAAGCGGATGTTGCTTGAAATACGGCCAGTCGTAAAAGAATACCTGCCCCAGACGGGCACCCAAAAACGCGCCGATGGCGGTCCAGATGAAAACGCTGTCGAGTTTTTCCTGCGAAAGCCCCTCGCGTTTGAACATGGGTTTCACGATGTAATAGCCCAATACAAACCCGGCCACCCACGTAAGGCTGTAATACCGGATCATAACGATGCCAAGGTCAATGCCTTGCGGTGGATTGGAGATGATGTTCAGTGCAAGCATAAATAGGTGTTATCAGTTTATTTCGGTGGCACCGGGTCATAACCCGACCCACCCCAGGGATGGCAACGCAGAATCCGCCAGATGCCCAATCGCAGGCCTTTTAGGAGTCCGTGCGTCTGTAAAGCGCCAATCATATACGAAGAACAACTCGGTGCAAACCGGCACGACGACGGCAGCAGCGGTGAAAGCACCCCTTGGTACACCCGCACCAGTCCGACGAACGGAGCGATCAGAAGGCGTTGCCATTGGGTTGCCGTCATATCAATAAGTAAAGGTGGTACCTTCTTTTCCGTCTTTTAACTGTATACCCAACGCCGCCAACTGGTCGCGTATCTGGTCGGATAGCGCCCAATCGCGATCGGCCCGCGCCTTGTTCCGCATGCCAATGAGCAACTGTATCGTGCCGTCCAGTTTTTCCGTATGGGTATCGGTGGCTTCCGATTTGTTACGAATGCCCAGCACGTCGTAAAGAAACGTCTCCATCATCGTCCGGAAACGCGTGAGGTCGGCTTCCGTCAACGTCGCACTTCCTTCCTTCAGCAAGTTCACAAACCGAACGCCTTCGAAAAGATGCGATATCAGGATAGGCGTGTTGAAGTCGTCATCCATCGCCTCATAACAAGAACGTTCCCATCCGGCCACGTCAAGGGTAGAGGAGGCAGTGCCGGAAGTCAGTTCCGGTAGCGCATCCATCGCCTCCATAAGGCGGTTGTAGCCTTTCTCGGCAGCCAGGATCGCATCGTCCGAAAAATCCAGGATGCTGCGGTAATGCGCCTGCATCATGAAAAACCGGGTCACCGCAGCCGAAAACGGCTTGCTCAGGAAAGGGTTGTCACCGCTCAGGATCTCGCCCGGCAGGATGTTGTTCCCCGTACTCTTCGCCATTTTCTTCCCGTTCAGCGTCAGCATGTTGGCGTGCATCCAGTAGTTCACCGGCGCGTGCCCCGTCGACGCTTCGTTCTGTGCAATTTCGCATTCATGGTGCGGGAATTTCAGGTCCATCCCGCCACCGTGTATATCAAACCGCTGCCCGAGGTATTTGGTGCTCATCGCCGTACATTCGAGGTGCCATCCCGGGAAACCGTCACTCCACGGTGAAGGCCAACGCATGATGTGCTCGGGTTCGGCGCGTTTCCACAACGCAAAATCCTGTGCATTTCGCTTGTCGGTTTGCCCGTCGAGGTCGCGGGTATTTTCCAGCATGTCCTCAAGGTTTCGCCGGCTCAATACGCCATATTGGAAGTCGTCGTTGAACTTAACTACGTCAAAATACACCGATCCATTCGATACATACGCATAGCCTTTGTCGAGGATTTGCTGCACGATGGCAATCTGTTCGATGATGTGTCCGGTAGCCGTCGGCTCGATACTGGGCGGAAGGAAATTGAATTGGTGCAGGATCTCATGAAAATCAACGGTATACCGCTGCACGATCTCCATCGGTTCCAACTGCTCCAGCCGGGCCTTCTTCGCGATTTTGTCTTCGCCCTCATCCCCGTCATCCACCATGTGGCCCACGTCCGTAATATTCCGCACATAACGCACTTTATAACCGAGGTGCCGCAGGTAACGGTAGATCATGTCGAACGACATAAACGTCCGCACATTTCCGAGGTGTAC
>DATGXZ010000515.1:0-5335 GCA_035298445.1 Flavobacterium sp. | reverse complement strand
CCGGAAAACCCGCTCTTGGTACCTTCCGACATCCGTCCCAGCCGCCCGGGCATGGAGGTCATCTGTTTGTTGAATCCCGGTGTGTTTCGGTTCGAGGGCAAAATCTGGCTGTTGCTTCGGGTAGCCGAAAACCTGTCGCCGCGCGAGGGAAGTGTGTTGTTTCCGACATTTGATGCGGCCGGAGAAGTAGCGATACAGGAAGTCTTCCTCCCCGATCCGGACCTGGATACCACCGACCCGCGGGTGATGCGCTACAAAGGACTCGATTACCTCACGACCCTGTCGCACCTGCGATTGGTGTGCAGTGAAAACGGCGTGGATTTTGTCGAAACCACCGACTTTCCCAGTATCATGCCAAAGGGCGAAAACGAGCGATTTGGCATCGAAGACGCCCGGGTGAGCCTGATAGGCGACGAATATTTTATCGCCTACACAGCGGTTTCCTCCAACGGAGTGGGCGTAGGCCTGCGCAGCACGCGCGACTGGCGCTCGTTTGACCGGCACGGCATGATCCTCCCGCCCCACAACAAAGACGCGGCCATTTTCGAAGAAACCATCAACGGGCGTTACTACATGCTGCACCGACCCAGCAGTGTGGCCATTGGCGGGAATTTCATCTGGCTCGCCGAATCAACGGACGGACTCCACTGGGGCAACCACCGCTGCCTAATCCGGACGCGCCACGGGTATTGGGACAGCGCCCGCGTGGGGGCCGGAGCCGCGCCCATCAAAACCGAAAAGGGCTGGCTCGAAATCTACCACGGCGCCACGGCCGAGCACCGGTATTGCCTGGGTGCCTTCCTGCTTGACCTACGCGATCCGGCCCGCGTCATCGCACGCAGCGAAACACCGATCATGGAACCGACCGAACCGTATGAACTCAGTGGGTTCTTCGGTCATGTTGTCTTTACGAACGGGCACATCGTGGACGGCGATGAACTGACGATCTACTATGGTGCCGCTGATGAATTCGTGTGCGGTGCGCGTTTTTCGATTGCCGAGATTCTCGATTCCCTTCTTCCGGTCACGTAAAAAACAACAGTTGTTGAAGCATGGCTGTCGTATCTTTGCGACAAATAAATCCCATTATGACTGCCCCTGTTACTGCGTTGCGTCAGCAATTGGCCCCGATTGAAACCGCTATCCTGCACCACGATTTATACGATTCCATCACCGACATTGAAGGACTGCGCCGGTTTATGGAACACCATGTGTACGCCGTATGGGATTTCATGTCATTGCTCAAATCGCTACAGCGGGAACTGACCTGTACCTCCATGCCGTGGCTACCGACAGGCGATCCGGTTACGCGTCGGTTGATCAATGAAATTGTGTTGGGAGAAGAGTCAGACGAAGATGCCGACGGCGTAGTCATGAGCCATTTCGAACTCTACCTCAAGGCCATGGAGGAAGCCGGTGCCAATACCCAACCAATCCGTGCGTTCGTTCAGGCACTGGCAGATGGCCAAACCCTCGAAGCTGCTTTTGAAACCGCAGACGTTCCGGCCGCAGCGCGTGCGTTTGTCTCCTATACCTTTAACATCATTCGCCACCACGGCGTGCACGTGCAATCGGCCGTCTTCACGTTTGGGCGAGAAGACCTCATTCCGGGTATGTTCCTGGCGTTGGTGAAAGACCTGCGTAACCGGTTCCCGCAAATCGGGACGTTTTGTTATTACCTGGAACGCCACATAGAAGTCGACGGTGACCACCACAGCCACCTGGCCCTGCGGATGACCTCGCTCTTGTGCGGTGACGACAAAACCAAATGGCAGGAAGCCACCGAGGCCGCGGTGCAAAGCCTTGCGATGCGAAAGCAGTTGTGGGACAGCGTCAGCGAGGTGTTGGCATCCGGCGTCGTACGGTAACGCGAAACCCATCAACGTCCGACTTACAGCGTGTTTTTCCGTATTTTTGTATAAAACACCCCATGCAACCCGACGTCACCGCCTATCACGCCTCCCTCTCAGCAGAAGATCGACGCCTTTGCGAACGACTGTACGCTTTATTGGAAAAAGGCCTGCCCGAAGCCGAAATCAAAGTATGGCATGCCCATCCTGTTTGGTTTCTCGACGGCAACCCGGTGGCGGGCTACAGCAAGCAGAAAGCCGGTATTCGATTGATGTTCTGGAGCGGTGCCGATTTTGGCGATGAACGCCTCAGGATAGGAACAGGCAAATTCCGGGATGCCTCCTTTTTCTACCAAAGCAACGATGACATCCACGAGAAAGACCTGTTGGAATGGTCAGCAAAAGCGCGCGACATCCAGTGGGATTACCAGCACATCGTCGAGCGGAAAGGGCAACTAATTAGGTTGAAGTAACCTCTCCTTTTTACCTGACAATTAAATCAATAACGTGTAGTAGAAGCGAGTTTTTCGAGGAAGGCACTTTTGCGTCGTTGTGACACGTCTACCACACTCTCGTCGGTCAGTACGACCTTTCCTCCTTTACCACTTTGATACTCGTCAACATGCCGTAGGTTCACAAGATGTTTGTGATGGACGCGGAAAAATCCGTATCGCGTCAGTTGTTCTTCAAACTCCTGCAGCGTCTTGGCCACCAGCACGCGTTGCCCTTCTGTTAGAAATACATGGGTGTAATTCGAATCGGCTTCACATCGGATGATCGTAGCGACGTCCACTTGCCGAAACCCTTTGTTTACCGGTAACTTGATACGCGGCGACAAAACCGGTCGCTGTTCGATATCGCGCAGGGCACGTCGTACGGCAGCGACAAAATCCTCCTTATCCACCGGTTTCAATAGGTAGTCGACGGCGCGGTGTCGTATGGCTTTGATCGCAAAGTTCTCGTGGGCGGTGACAAAAATGAGCGACGAGCCCACGGAACCAACGCGTTCGAGAAACGTGAAGATCGTGTCAGGCCCCAGTTGCACATCTAAAAACAGGATATCAGGTTCGCCCTTCTCCAACTCAGCCAGGGCGGCGTAGGAATTGCCGACACTGAATACGGTCTCAATATGTGGGAAGTATTTTGACAGCAGTAAACGAACGTATTCTCGTCCGTGCGATTCGTCGTCGATTATGCCTGCTGTGATGCGTGATGGTTTCATGTAGTGGTAATAAATAAGCGTATTTCAAGTCCGGTCTGCCCTTCCCTCCTTCTGTCCACCACCTCCAACCGGATGCGGCTGCCGAACAACTGTTCATATGTTTCGATGCGTTTTCCGGCGATCCGGAGTCCAAATGACGTTGGTTTTTCAAGGTGTTCCTTCGACAGGCCGGGGCCGTTGTCGCGTATGATCACACACAGATCGGTTTCCCTTTGTTCGAAGAGCACTTCCAGTAGGCCGGGCTCCGATTCGGGTAGCGAACCGATTCCGTGCTTGAGCGCGTTTTCCACAAAAGGCTGTATCAGGAGCGACGGTACTTTTGTTTCGGGATTCACACCCTCCGCACACCGGATGTGATACGAGAAGCGCTCGCGAAAGCGGAGTTTCTCCATCGAAAGGTAGAGTTCGAGATAGGCCACTTCCTCCCTGACCGCGAGAAACGTCTGTTCGGAATAGTTGAGTGTGGCCCGGATCAGCCTCGAAAACGCGCCCAGGTAACGTTCGGTATTGGGGTAGTCTTCTTTCAGCAACAAATATTGAATCGAGTTCAGGCAATTGTACACAAAATGTGGGTTCATTTGCGCCTTCACCGCCTGCAGTTCCAGTTCCGCCACTTTCTGCGAATACAGCAACTCCCGCAATCGCTTGTCACGCCGTCGGCGAAGCAGGTAAAGAAGGAAGACGAAAAGCAGACCGAAGACCACCGTCGAACCCAACAAATAGAACCACCATGTCTGCCAGAAGCGGGGTTGTATCTCAATCGGAATCACGGTTGCCTCTTTTGAGCGCTTTCCATTATAGCCAAGTCCATACACCACCAACCGGTAATGGCCCGGCGGCAGCGTATTGAGGATGATACGCGACGAAGTGGTTTCCTGCCATTTCGTGTCGAGTCCTTCTATGTAATAACGGTAGCCGATCTTTCCCTTCGACAGATAATCGAGGAAACTGAAATTGAACGCCACGGTGTTGTTCGGATACTGGGTCGTGACCCCAGACGGCATATCCCAGGTCGTTTCGCCCGCAGAAACTGAATTGACAATGACCTTCTTATCAATAAACGACGACTGCCCGAGTAACGACTTGATGGGAAGGGCAACCAGTCCGGCCGCAGTACCGGCGAAAACCGTATCCCGCAACACTACACAGTCGGCAATACGGTCCGAGGGAAGTCCGTCTGCACGGGTGAACACACGGATGTTATACCGGTTTCCTACCTGTTCGATGCGACAAAGTCCGGAGGTGGTGCAGGCCCAATACACACCCTCGCGTTCGATCCGCACGCGGCGGACCTGGTCTGACGGCAGTCCGTCGCGTGTGGTCAGCCGACGCACGTTTTTATTGCTGTCAAAAAAAACGACACCATAGCCATTGGTAGCGCAGACGAAACGGGTGGCACTTACCCGTTGGATGTCACTGGCGTAGTATCCGGAAAGAAATAGTGCCTTCTTGCCGGTCGTGCGATCGTGCAGGTAAATATCCCGAAAATCCCCCACCAATAAACGGTTGCTGTCGAGCCAGGTGGCGCAGTAGGCATTTTGGTTGATCCTAAAATCCGCCTGGTCGCGTACATAATCATAACCCAGGATGCATCGGCCGGAGCAAATCAGGACATGGTCTTTCCCATAGGGAACGATGTTCTTGATCGCGGAGGAGTTGTTCTCCAACGGGCGTACTTCCTTTGTTGCACCAGTTTGGCGGTCAACGCGAAAGCAACCTTGTGATTTACCCACTATCAGATAGCGGTCGTCGCCCCAGATACCACGCACCTCATATTTACTCTCCCCTACCGATCCAAAACGCACCTCGTCGTTTACCCTCGTGCTAAACGTACCATCGCTGTATCCTGTAAAAAAAACATCCGAAAAGGACGCCATCACCGAAACCCCGCGCTGATCCCGTCTTGTGGCACCCGAAAGGAAACTCTGGAAGGAACGGACCGGGAGAAAAAAGATACCGTTGTTACGGGTCGAGAACCAGGCATTCCCGTCGGCATCCAGCAAGGCATGCTGCACCAGATAGTCGTTGAGAAGGAAACGCGGTGCCTTCAGTCCGGGGTCCGTCTCCATGTTGAATACCGCAACACCCCCTGTTGACAACGCGGCCCATAGGTAGCGCCCCGTCGACCAGGTGGCCATCACTTCGGTTGGAAAGGTATGCGACGCGTAGGCATCAAGACGCCTCCTATCCTGCAGCCATAATTCCCTGCGCTCAAACGATGCGACCCGGTAACGGTCAATACCTTGTGAATTGGTTGGAAGAC
>DATGXZ010000514.1:0-4457 GCA_035298445.1 Flavobacterium sp. | reverse complement strand
GCCTATATCTCGTCGTAATCTCAGCGGATGACTATAGGGAGGTCTTTAAATTTGTTAGAAAATAAAGCTTCGTCACGCTGTAAAAAGCTGTCTCACCCGAGACAGCTTTTTTTTATGCTTGTGCCCGAAAAATAAAAAATGTCACTTACCATTATCTCGCATGTGGTCGGAACCAAAAAGCGATAGGACGAATCAACGCCCCGCAGTCGTTCCCCTATAAACCGCATAATACGGTGTTGACCACAGGGGTTTCACCACCGAATGATTGTGTTCTTTTTGGATGATGACATAGTCGAATCCGCTCACCTTTGCGGCGTCTTCCGTGTAGCCATATTCAATGTGGTAGTGTTGATACCCGTCGTCGATAAGTTCAAATTCGAGGTTCGTAGGCAACAGCGTCCCTACAAAAAGGTAGCGCTTGTCTCCCTCAATAGTAGGGATGATGGTCGATGCCGTCGTGTTCAGCGCCATATCGCGGTCTTCGTAGGCACCGATAGTCAGGGCAAAGTGTAAAAGCAATCCAACCTGCAGCGTGCATGCTGTGCCCAAAACAACACCGGGCCGCATCCGACCGACGAGCGGTGCCAGCGGAACCATTAAAAACAGTGTCATCGGAAATGCCAGGTAGTGGAAGGTGCGGGGGAAGGGAATGGTCCGTTGCAAAACCAACATAAGGATGGGGACCATAAGCACACATCCGGCAAAAAGCATCAGGCGGCGGTTGCGGCTTCGGATGAGGTGCCATCCCGAAAGGGCCAACAACGGCAACAAAATCCAACGCGAGAATCCGCTTAATTCTTCGACCAGATGCACGAGAAAGCCCGGTAATTCGCGTAGGGTCTGCGAAAGTCCGATGGGTTCAACGAAACGGTTTGATGTAATCGAATTCAGCCCTTCTGTCTGCAGCAGCGGTAGATACAACCCTGCAACCAACACCACGGTAGCCGCCGACCAAAGGGCTTGGCGAACGATATTTTTCGGATGGCTTACCAACAAAAAGACGTGTAGCGTCACCAACGCATAGAGAAAGGACGGCAGTGTATAACAGCCCAGCGCCCCAAACACCGACAGCCACAGCCATTGCTTCCAGCTGTTATTGCCAGCCGAAATCGACCACGCGCGATCGAAGCAAAGCAGAAACAGAAAATAAGCGAGGCCGTAGCCGCGTGACATATAGCTATAGTAAAACGTCATGAACAACACCGGTGCGACCGCACTCGTAAGGACGGCCGTTTCGGTGCCGAAATGCCGGCGTACGATTTGAAACGTCGCGATGAGTCCCAGCACATATACCATCCAAGATGACAACCGGATCTTCCAGAGGTGCTTGAGGCCGGGCAGGGCATCCATCCCAACTGTCAGTATCGAATGCAGGATATGGTTGTTCGGGGCAGGGTAGTGGGAGGCCGAATACGCGACGCCTTTTTGGGTGAAATTCAAGAAAGTCCAGGCCTCGTCATACGAAACGGGCAGCACAAAAAGCGCTGTCGCCGCTGCCAGGGCGGGAATGACCATCAAGGCGTAACGATATTTCAGGATTGTTTCCATACGTCTAGGTACCGTTGCGCGATGGTGTGATAATGATGTTCTTTTTCTATAAATGCACGTGCCCGTTTTCCGGTTTCGACAATCGTTTCCGGATCCTCGATGAACCGCGAAAGCCGTTCTACCAGATACGCGACATCCGGTCGCGCTTCCACGGCTACCTCGTCTGTAAGTCCATAGTGGGAGCGGAAAGCCGCACCGGCGCAGGTAAACACCACCTGTCCGCGGGCCATTGCTTCTAACGCATTGTATCCCTGGTCAACACCATACACCTGGTCAAGGAGGATGTGGGCCTGTTTCCGCAGCCTGTCAAATTCCTTGTACGGAAGACTATCCGTACGCACAACCGACACGCGCCCCCCATATCGCGCCTCGATTTCCGCCAACGCTTCCTCAAAAAAACGACTTCCTTTTTTAATCGAAGTATACCGGTTGACCCCATGAAAAATCACGATCTTGTCAGCGAGTGGCGGCGGCGAAAACGGGATTAGGTCTGTGTTGACCGGATTGGGAACGAACGTATTGACGATGCCGGAATGGTTCAGCGGCAGGTGGTAATCGAGGTCGGATGAGAGGATACCATCGCACTGCGAAGCTATATAATCGTAAAGCGAGCGATAGGTTGGAGCGGCATACTTTAACGTATATCGGAAATACTGCCCGTAGTCGCGATTCCGTAGGTAGGCCGTCAACGGGGAGAAGAAGTCCGGATGCGACAGCCAATACGTCACCACCGGCGTTTCATCCCCACAAACCAAAAGGAAGCGTTTGCCGTTTTGCGAAAACAGCGATTGGTACAGTCGTTTGGAAAGGAAAGGAAGCGTCTCCAGTGCATCCGAGTTGATGAGTTGCACCACATCGTAGCCTTTTAACTGGGGTAGCAGCCTTCGGAATCGGAGGCCTTTTTCCCAGGCTTCGAGATCGTATCCCGTTCCTTTTCGAAGGATTTTCCCCAGGAACGACAGGAAGCGACTCCCTCGACACGTCACGGGCGCTATCGAAAGATCAGACGGAAACCCTTTGAAATCGTCTCCGGCCGACACCAGCGTCACCTCATGGCCAAGTGCCACCAGTCCTTCCTTGAGGGAATTATGGAGCCGGCTGAACTCGCCGATGAGGAGTATCCGCATAAGTGCTATCTTTGTTTCGTACCTCCCAAAAATAACCAAAAGGATCCGGACCGAATGAAGCACGCGAAAATATGTCTGGTCGGCAACAGCCTTTCATCAGGTGGTGCGGATCGTATCCATGCGGTGCTTTCGGTTTTTTTTGCCTCCCAGGGACTTGATATACACAACGTGATCTTTATCGATCAGGTTACCTATAGCTACGGCGGTACTCTGCTCAACATGGGCGCCCGTAAGCAGTCGGGAGGGGCTCTTGACCTCCTGCGCCGCTTTGGTTTCCTGCGCCGGTATTTCCGCGAGCAGCAATTCGACTTCATCATCGATTTCCGCAACAAGAACAAACCGTGGCAGGAGTGGCTGTTTACCCGAATGCTATACCGAACGCCCTACGTTGTCACCGTCCACAGCTACCGAACCGACTGGTATATCCCCGGTGCTCCCTCCCTTTCCCGCAGCCTCTATCGTGACGCGTATGGCATCGTCTGCGTGTCAGCGAAGATCGAGGCGAAAGTGCGGTCGGAATACGGATATGAACGGGTGCGTACGCTCTACAATCCCATCGAACTGAATCAAATCGACGCGCTTCGCCACGAGCCGATTACACTTGACGGACGTTTCGTGATCGGTGTCGGACGGATGGTGCACGACAACAACAAACAATTCGACGGTATGATCCGGGCCTATGCCGCTTCGGCACTTCCAGAAAAAAATATCCGACTTGTACTGCTGGGCGATGGGCCCCAACGTATCGACTTGATAGAACTGGCGGAAACGCTCGGACTTTCCGATAAGGTTGTCTTTCCCGGTTTTGTCGACAATCCGTATGCCTTCCTCTCCCGCGCCGAATGCACGCTGCTCACCAGTCGTAACGAGGGGTTACCCAATATTTTGGTCGAGTCGCTGGCCTGCGGCACGCCCGTGGTGTCCTTCGACTGCCCGTCGGGTCCGTCAGAGCTAGTGGAAGACCGCGTGAACGGACGCCTGGTTCCCGACCAGGATTTTGCGAAGTTCACGGAAGCACTCAATGAAATGGTGGAAAATAGTACCTTGCAGGACAATTGTCGTCAAAACGCCCGTCCGTCGGTGACCCGCTTCGACATCCGTATCATCGGGCCGCAATGGTTGGAATATCTCGCTTTGTAAATGAATATCGAACTTCTCCAGATTCCGAAAATAGAAGACTACCGCGGTAATATTGCTGTGGTCGAAAAAGGCACGTTTCCCTTTGAAATCCGCCGGGTGTACTACCTGTTCGATGTGCCCAGCAGTGCCCGTCGCGGCGGTCATGCCCACAAAGAACAATGTGAGATGCTGGTCGCGTTATCGGGCAGCTTCGACGTGGTCTTGAACGACGGAACGGAAAGCCGCACGGTGACGTTGAACAAACCCGATCGTGGACTCCTCATCCGCTCGAATATTTGGCGTGAATTGGAAAATTTTTCGGCGGGTTCCGTCTGCCTGGTTTTTTCGTCAGGGGAATTTGACGAATCCGACTACATCCGCGAGTTCGACACCTTTATGGCGTATGTTCAACGGTAGGCAGAGACGACTACCCGCTTTCTTTCAAGGAATTTCTTCAAAGCATATAACCCTTTCAAAACTCCCACCGGTAGTGCCAGCAATAGCCTAGTACGCCACGGAATATGGGCCGGATCAACCCTGTCCAGATACTGCTTTGCGATGTCTATCCGCCCGGCTACCCGGTGTTTGAGGGCGAATTCTACCCGGTATACATCCACGAATCGCTTCACCGACGGACGCTTCTGTTCTTCAGCTTCATAGCCC
>DATGXZ010000513.1:0-4929 GCA_035298445.1 Flavobacterium sp. | reverse complement strand
TACCTGTATGGATTTCGGTGGAAGTGGCGTCAGGAAGTAATACGCATCGAGGAAGTCGCCGATGGTGTCTTTAGCCGGGCGGAATTCGTTTTTGACAAACTTGAATGTACCGAGGTTGACAAGACGGTTGAGCGACAAATTGTGGTTACGACGGTTGTATAGGTCGTTCTTCCGGAACAGCAACACCCGGTCGAAAACGCGTGGGTTGAACGTCCGTTCGGGGTCGATGATGCTGAAGTCTTTGAAGGATTTCTCCACCACATCTTGATCCGTTATGCTGTCGTTCAGGCTGAAATTCGGGTAGACCACGATGTTATGGATGCGATATGGCACCAGCGCTTTTTTCGGCGCTTCCGACTTGACGCGAACGGTGAGGTCAACTTCGTATTTCCCAACGGTGCTGTCGACCTCCACTAACAGGTAATCGGGGTTGAAGTAATAATAGCCGCGTTGTTTCAGGCGTTGGTCGATGCGTTCGCGCTCGGCTTTGATGGTTTCAAGGCTGTAGGGTTCGCCTTTTTTAAGGAAGGTGCGGCGCACGGTGTTTCCGATGGCTTTTTCAATTCCCTGGGTCGAGTCCAAGGGGAACTCCACGTTGCGGATGCGGTAGCGGGGGCCGACTGAAACGGTATAGTCCGCACGCGCGGTTTTGCCCTTTCGCGTGGAGTCGACACTCATTATCGTTTTGAAGAAGCCGTTGTTTTCCGAGCGGTTCGCGAGCACGCTGCCGTTGTAGTCGAGGTCAACCTTACTGAACAATACGGGCGGTTCGCCTACTTTGAATTTCAGCCAGTGACGGAATCCTTTGTCTTTCTTCACATCGCCCGCGAGGTTATAGAAGAAGAGTTTCGGCCGCATCCACAGGAACTTTCGGTTGGGTTGCGGGCGGGGCAGTTCTTTCAGTTCCGCCTGGAGCGCCTTGCGTTCTTTTTTGGGCACCGCGTCTCCCTTCACGGTGACTTTCGCACCAGTATACAACAGATCGCCTTCCGGAACGCTTTTGAGTCCGGTGCACGCGGCCAACAGCCACACCATCACAAGGAGGATACTATAACTTCTTTTCATCTTCGCGTTCCTTTTCGTTGGGGTCGTCGTCTTTTTCTTTTGCACGTTGGGCCCGGTCCTGGCGTTTGCGTTCGGCGCGTAAGGCTTTTTCTTCCTCCGAGCGGTGGAACAGTTCCCGGAACTTCTTGTAGTCCATCGTAATGATAAAGGCCACGCCGGTTTCCACCACCTGTCCCTGTACCGCCACTTCGTATTGGTTTTTGCGATAGGCCCTCACCAGGTAGCGTCCGTCTTTGGTCAGTTGGTAGTCCACCGAAATATCGCCGGCAATATTGGTGGTTTGTTCGTTTGCCTGTTGCGGACCTTCCAACCCGAAACTGCTTCCTACGGTCACTTTAAGGCGGTCGTCGAGCAATTGTTTGGATACCCCTACGGAAAGGTCGGTGCGGTTCTCGCGTTGTCCGGTCGTGTAGTCGTCGGTCGATTCGAGATCGAAATTCACCTCCACGCCGCTGATAAGGTCGGCCGCGAGATTGTTCAGTTGTTGCGACAGTATTTTACTGGCACTTTGTCGGGCCAATGATTCGGCGCTGGTGCCCCCGGCTTCACTCGCAAACGGGTTTTGCCCGATGAAACGGTTGAGCAACAGCAACGCAAAAACCTGTTTGTTGAGTTCGGACGGTTCCTGGCGGAGTCGTGCCAACTGTGCTTCCGATGCGTCCAGGACTTCCGTAGCCACGTTGTAATTGCCTTCCGGGATGACGATGTCAAAGGTAATTTCCGGTTTCAAAAGTTGGCCGTTCATCTTCAACTGGGTGTCGAACGGAATGCGTTGTTTGTAGCGGTTGCGCTGCTCGGGCGAGAGGTCGGCGATCATGTTTTCGACCAGGTCGATCGGGGCGGCCTGTGCGCGGTAGGTAGCGGTAATGTTAACGTCGGCGGAAGTGGGTTCGCCGGTCCAGAGGATGTAACTGCCTTCCATGATGTCGAATTTCCGGCGGATGAGGTTAAAGGTCATTTCGTAAGCCCCTTCCGTAAAGTCATACCGTCCGGTCAGGGTGGTTTTGCCCGATGGATCAATTCCCCCCGTGAGCCGGGCTTCTCCTTTAAGCTTCAGGTAATCGCCATTTCCTTTGTCGATGACGAGTGACAGCGTGGCTTCTTTCTTTACTTCGATATCGACCGATGCCTCGATTCCCTTCAGGTCCGAAACCGCCAGTGAATCGCGTAACTGTATGCGTTCGTCGAGTAGGGAAGGGCTGTCGCGATCAACGAATTTGACGATGCCTTCCCGATCCTGCACCGACGGATCCTGCTGCGGTAGTACGACGGTAAAGTCGGTATCGTCGGCGATGGTGACGCGTCCGTCGACGATGGGCCGGTCGCTGTTTCCTTTGACCCGCAAACGGGCGTCGGCGTAGAGTTTTCCATAAAACAGGTCGCTGTCTTTTTCTTCCGCGTCCACCACCTTGAAGTGTTCGGAGGTAACGGAAAGGTCGAAGCCGAAGCGTGTAAGGTTCTCGTTTTCAATCGACCCGTCAACCACCAGTTCGTTGCCGTCGGCATCCTGTATGATAAAGCGATCCAGTCGGATGAAGCGGTCGTCGAACGTCAGTTTTTCATTGATACCGCTGAATTTTGATTGCAGTTGTTTCGCGCGGAACCCGACGTCGTGGAATTGGAGGTCGCCTATGACGGACGGAGAACTTGCCGTGCCTTTCAGTAAGAGGTGCCCCGAGAGGAAGCCTTCGCTGTCGGACAGATTCCCCATGGCCAGGGTTTCGATACTTTTCATGTCGAGGCGGGTGAGGTCGAGTACGAAATCGAGCGCACCGGAAGCAGTTTTATACGTGCCGTTGAGCGCGAGGTCGTTGTCGTTTCCGGTGAGGTTGAGGCGCGCCTGCAAGGTTCCCGGTGAGGTGTTGTCTACTTTCAGGGTCACATCGCCAATGATCTTTTTCTGCAATCCCAGTTGGTCGATGCGCAGGTCGGAGGTAAACTGTGCGGTGCCGGCGAGGTCTCGAAGTTCGGCAGTACCGGTAAGCGTCCCTGAAAGATCGAGATCGCTTTGCTGGGCGATATCGGTGAGCGTGCGAAGGTCGAAGCCGTCAAATACCAGGCGAATCGGCGCATTTGGTTGATCGGAAACCGATTGTGCTTCGAGGATACTCCCTTTGTTTTCAAGACGGAACGCACGGATGTTGAGTCCTCCCGGACCGAACGAAATCCGGTTGTCGGCCGGAATCGCCCATGATTCGTAGTTGAGCAATAAAGTCGCCGGATCGATTTGCAAGGCAAGGCGCTGCGCGTCAGGAACCAAGGCGCCGCTCAAATGATAGCGGTCTTTGTCTTTCACGTCTTTTACAAGCAGGTCGTAGGTCACTTTATCCCGGTTGGCAAGGCCCTGTAGGCGGGCATACGGGAGTTGTAAAGAAGCATTTCGGATGTCGTCTACCACGACCAGATAGGAAAGTCCCTCTGCCGTTGTGTCGACCGTTGCCTCAATACCCGAAAGGTTGGTGGTGCCGTAGACCAGTTTTGGCATTTGTACCGCCAGGGCGATACGGTCGCCATCGGACAGGTAGCTCGCGCGAAGCGAGGCCGGTTCGAGGCTTTTGAGTTCGGGAAGAAGTTTGAATAATAGGGGATCGTTCTTAAGCAGTACTTCCAGTTCGACCGATTGGGGCGCAGTGGGTGTGTTGGCGGGCGCTTCCATAGGATAATAGCGCGCCAGCGAGCGTCGGACGGCGTTTGGAAGTTGGGTAAGCGAGTAAGACCCTGTCATTTTCGCCGACAGAAACTGCGATTTCAGGGTAATCGAATCACGCTCGGCAGTCGAAACGGCCGTGAGTTGGATGGAATCGATGGGGAATTGTTCCGTCGCATTCGCCACCACCAAATGGTGCACCGTCAGCCGTCCGTTGGGTGCATCGAGGTCGGCAACGGGAAAGTCGGCATCTACAGCGCCCCGCAGTTTGAGCGGCCCCGCGTGTAGGTTGAGTTTCTCGAGGTCGGCCATGTCTACCTGCATCCGCATCTTTACGGCAGGCGCCTTCCCACCGAAATCGCCTTCCCCGGACAGCAGGAAGGTAAGGTTGGGATCGTCCATTTTCGCATCCACCGAAACGTTTCCGGCTTTGGCGTTGCCGCTCAGGCTGAGGTTAGTGTAGGTATAGCCGTTGTAGCGCGCACTCGTCACGTTTCCGTTTAGGATGCCCACTGCCTGTTTGGGGTCGAATGAGGTGCCTTTGGCCGCAAACGCCATACTTACCGTACCGATCGAATCGTTGCGGAGCAACCGTCCGACATCAAAATTCGTCAGTTTGACGGTGGCGTCATAGCGCTCCCGCTTGGGTATCCGTCGGTCGAGAAAGGCCGTAACATCCGCCGCTCCTGACGAACTGCGCAGCGCCAGTTTCGTACGGAACTGCGCGATGGTGCCGTTGAACGAGCCGTTGGCGCTGAATCGCTCTGGTAACCGGATGTTCGAGGGTAGTGTGTTGGGTGGCAACAATCGCAAGACGTCGTCTTCCCCTGAACGGAATTCGTATAACGTGAGGTCGAACGCCAATCGTTTCGGGTCAGGAATCCCGCGAACCCGGCCACTTGCCCGAACGCGGGTTTGTCCGAGGCCCGACAATTCCAACGTCGGAATACGCAAATCGCCCAACGGGCCGGCGATTTTCGTGTTCAGGTGTAACACGCCGGTGGGATAGGTGGAAAACGGACGCTGCTCGCGCAATTGGGGTGCGAACAGTAATACATCAGCAAGGGCCACATCGCTGGAACGGATGTCCGCATCGACCGATAATTGCCCGGGACGCTCTTTCATCGCCGCCAGCGACGGCCAGGAAGCGGCGAGATGTTGCCGGATGGTGGAACGGTTCGTTCGCAGCAACAGATGCGACAGCACAACGCCGGTGT
>DATGXZ010000512.1:0-16677 GCA_035298445.1 Flavobacterium sp. | reverse complement strand
CGAAAGAAGAATGCGCTTCCAGTCGACAGACGAACGTCCCGTCACAAGTTCCCGAAACGCGTGGCCATGAAAATACCGGGCCACTATCCAGATTCCTCCCAACGCAAATACGTAAGGAACGAGGTTGTAGAAGAGTGTCGCATTTGGCTCAAGATACGAGAGCATGTTGGTCTCGGTAATCGCAACGCCCGTCTCGCGGAAGCGCATGGCAAGCGCCATCTCGAAAGGCAGTATTCCCACCAACGCCATGATAATGATAAAGGCAGAGCCCAGTATATAGCGCCAAATCTCGCTGTTGGGACCGAAACCGTTTCGTATGAACATAAGACGGATTTTACGCCCGAATGTAGTCAAAAAATTCATGCATTTCGCGAAATTCCCTGTTGTTCAACGTGATTGATTTAACAAACCTTTGTGAACTGACGGGTAAACCAACCCCTACTTTTGTGGTCCGACATGCCAAAAATTTACCTTTTCTCATTTTGACTAGATTTTCCCAATCCGTATTTACCCTGCTCGTTTTCTTGCTATCCCTCTCCGTTTCGGCCCAAGACCGGGGCGGCGCCCGAGTGAAGGTTTCAGGTAAGGTAGTAGAAGCGGGCAATAATCAGCCCCTTGATTATACGACCGTTACCCTTCTCAACCCCGAACGCCCGAACGCGGTGAACGGCGGTATCACCGACGCCAATGGCGCCTTTAGCTTCGACGTGCCACCGGGTACGTATACCATCCGGGTCGAATTCATGTCGTTCAAACGGTTTGAAATCCCCAACAAAAAAATCGATCGCGACACCAACCTGGGTGTCATCGCACTTGAACCTGATATTGCGCAACTGCAACAGGTAGAAATCCGTTCAGAGCGCACGACGGTCGAAATCAAGCTCGATAAGAAAGTGTATAATGTCGGTAATGACTTGATGGTCAAAGGCGGCACTGTAAGCGATGTACTTGACAACGTTCCTTCCGTATCGGTAGATTCTGACGGTACCATCAGCCTGCGCGGGAATTCCAATGTCCGCATCCTAATTGACGGACGTCCTTCCAACGCGATTAACATCACAGAAGCCCTGCGGCAAATCCCGGCCGATGCCATCGACAAGGTAGAGGTTGTGACGAACCCGTCGGCCCGGTATGATTCGGAAGGCGGAGGCGGACTCTTGAACATCATCCTGAAAAAAGGTAAAAACCTCGGCATCAATGGCACTATCGTTGCGTCGGGCGGCACTCCGGAAACCTATGGTATTTCGGGCAGCCTCAACTTCAGGGCGAAAGAATTCAATTTCTTCACCAACACCGGTTTCTCACACCGAACCAACCAGGGGAATGGTCTCACCGACACCCGCTACCTCAACGCAGACAACACCACCCGTAACTACGTAAACGAGCGTCGCGACAACGAACAGGTGGGAGAAAACCTGAATGGTAACTTTGGTATGGACTGGCTTATTGACGATGCCACCACCTGGACCAACTCTGTCAATTTCCGGACGAACCAGAGCGACAACCCCGAGCGTGTGACCTATTTCAACTACGATGAAAATTTCGGGAACGAATTCCGGACGTTTCGTAACAACTTCCAACAAAGCGATGACCGCGATATCGAGTTCACGACAAACTTCATCCACAAATTCAAGAAAGACGGACATAAACTGAGTTTTGACGGCGCCTTTTCGACCAATAAAGACGACGACACCTCCATCATTGAAAACAATGGAGGAACCGTGTCGCGCGAGGCCACCGACAGTAAGGCACGCCAAAGCCGCAATACCATCCAGGCTGATTATGTGTTGCCAATACGGAAAGACACCCAGTTCGAGGCGGGCTACAAAGGTGACTTCAACACACTGGTGACCGATTACCAGGTGGGCGCGCTCCAGACGGACGGCTCGCTTGAACTGTATCCGGAATTCTCGAATGTGCTGGAATACAAAGAGAAAATCAATGCGCTATACACCCAGTTCGGCACGAAGATCCAGAAGTTTTCGTTTTTGGTGGGGATGCGATGGGAAGACTCCCGTATCGAAATCAACCAACGCACCACGCGCGATTACAACACCAAGACATATAACAACTTCTTTCCGAGTGCTTTCCTGACGTATTCGTTTGATGACGAAACGAACATTTCGCTTAGCTACAGTCGTCGGATTTCCCGTCCGCGCGGACGGCAGATCAATCCGTTTTCAAGTTACTCGAGTAACATCAATATCTTCCGCGGAAATCCGGATCTCGACCCGGCGTTCACCGATGCACTTGATCTGGGCTTCCTGAAAAGATGGAAGAAACTGACGCTGTCGACCTCGGCTTACGTCAACAAAACGACCGACTCGTTCCAGTTCGTCCGACAAGAAAGCGGTGACTTCGTGCCGGTAGTCGTCAATGGGGTCGAATACCTTACGCCGGTCATCCTGACAACACCCATCAACCTTGCCACAGAATACCGCATGGGCTTTGAGTTTACCTTGAACTATACGCCTTACAAATGGTGGAAACTGAATTCGAATTTCAACTTCTTCCGCAATGAAACCGATGGCGATTATACCTACATCGACTTCCAGGGCAACCCCGTCACGCAGGATTTTGACAACACCGCCTACTCCTGGTTCACCCGTCTTACATCGAAAATTACCCTTCCGGGGAAGGTAGACTGGCAAACGAACTTCAACTACAACGGTCCGCAAACCAATGCACAGGGGCGCCGTTTGGGCAACTTCTCCATGAACCTTGGATTCAGCAAAGACGTACTGAAAGACAAAGCGACCATCGCCCTGAACGTACAAGACGTTTTCAACTCACGAAAGATGCTGGCTGAAACCTACATTCCCGGCACCCTTCGCTCATATAGCGAAATGCAGTGGCGGGTGCGTTCGGTAAACCTTTCGTTCACGTACCGTTTTAACAAGCAGAAGAACGAACGCGACGACAAGCGCCCCCGTAACGGAGGCGATGAAAATGGGGGCGACTTCCCAGGCTAATAAAATCAGGGCTGTCTCAAACCGGGACAGCCCTTTCCTTTTACCTTTGCAGGATGGAATCTAATCGACGTACTACGGCTGTAAATGCCGCGTGGACGAGTATTCTCGGAAATGCAGGCATGGCGCTCCTAAAAGGAATTGCCGGTATTTTTGGCCACTCCTATGCCCTTATCGCCGACGCCATCGAATCAACGACCGATGTGTTTGCCTCGGTGTTGGTGCTGCTGGGCATCCGGTATGCCAGCAAGCCCGCTGACGACAACCACCCCTATGGGCACGGACGGGCAGAAACCCTGGTCACCTTTATCGTGGTTGGGTTCCTGTTGGTGTCGGCTACGATCATCGCTTATGAAAGCATCCACAACATCCGGACGCCACATGAAATGCCGCGCGTCTTCACGTTGTATGTATTGGGCGGCATCGTGTTGGTAAAAGAGGTATTCTATCGGATTATTGCGCGAAAAAGCGAAGAGACGAAAAGCACTTCGCTCAAAGCGGATGCCTGGCACCACCGTAGTGATGCCATTACCTCGGCGCTGGCGTTTGTGGGGATATTGATTGCCATCCTGATGGGACCTGGCTACGAATCAGCCGACGACTGGGCAGCGTTGTGCTCGTCTGGTGTTATCGCGTATAATGCCTTTTTGATCTTCCGCCCCGCGCTTGGAGAAATACTTGATGAGCACCTATATGACGATATGGTGGCGGAAATCCGAACGGTTTCCGAACGCGTGGACGGCGTTATTGATACCGAGAAGTGTTTTGTGCGTAAAACCGGAATGACCTATCTCGTCGACCTCCATCTTACGGTAGACGGCGCGATTTCAGTCAGCCGCGGACACGACATCGCACATGCCGTAAAAGATGCCATACGGGATGCGCTACCGGAAGTGGCCGATGTGTTGATACACGTTGAGCCGTCCGGACTCTGATCTTACTCTACTACGTTGTTTTCGCGCTTGATATCCGCCATCAGCCCGGCCGGGTCCAGGGTGATTTTCCGGATGGCAGCCCGTTCTTTCGGGATGGAAAATGTATAGGTAGGATACGCCCACGCCCAATCCCCTAAAACAGTACGGTTCACCGACGGATCAGGGTTTTCCTTGATGAAACTCATCATACGAAGTGGGATGTAAAAACTCTCCTTAGTACCATCGGTATATTCCACCAGCAGGTCAATCGGCATGGGCATGCGGCCGATCCGTTGCAACGTGACCGCTGTACCCGACCCTTGTGCCTTCACCTCAGAAATGGCGTAATCGATCGTATTGGTAGTTTCCGTCCAGTCGGTCAGGTACCAGTCGAGGTTCGCGCCTGACACCCGTTCTGCCGTGCGTTTGATATCATTAGGTGTCGGGTGTGTGAACTTGAATTCGGAATAGTATCTCTTGAGGGTTTTGTCAACGTTTTGCTGCCCGATCAGGTAGATAAGTTGCGCCAGGAAAACCTCGCCTTTGCTGTAAGAGGTGATGCTGTATACCCGGTTTTCGTCGAAACGGTCGGCATGGGTCGATTGCGGCTGTTCCTTTCCGGATGTGGCCATACTGATGTAGCCCCTATAGGCCGCGGTATACGGATTGGCGACCTTTTCAGTGGCAATGTGGTTGAGTCCGGTGTCTTCGAGAAACGAAGTGAATCCTTCGTCCATCCAGCCGTGTTTGCTTTCGTTTGAAGCCAATATATGCTGGAACCAGGAGTGCGCCATTTCGTGCGCCGTGACGCCCAATAAGCCGTCGAACTTGCCTTCACCCCGGATCAACGTACACATCGCATATTCCATTCCGCCATCCCCGCCCTGGATAACGGAGTATTGTTTGTAGGGATACTTACCGACATAGGTATTATAAAACTGCATCAGTTCGACCGTTTTCGGTTGCAGTTGCTTCCAGTTTTCGATAATCGCCGGATTGTTTTTATAGAGAAAATGCAACGTAGCGCCGCCCGGCACCTGCATCTTGTCGTGCAGGTAGTTCTTGTCGGCCGCCCAGGCGAAGTCGTGCACCATCGGCGCTTTGAAGTGCCAGGTATTCGTGGTGCCTTCGTTCGGCTTTACTTTCTTACCGGCATCCTCATAACCATAGCCGATTTCATTGCCGTTCTGGAGGTAGCCCGTACCGCCCAGTATATAGCGTTTGTCGATGGTGATCTTCACGTCATAATCGCCCCACACGCCGTGGAACTCACGGGCGATATATGGGTCGGCGTGCCATCCTTCCACATCAAATTCCGCGATCTTGGGGTACCACTGCGTCATCGAAAGTTCCACTCCTTCTGCATTGTTTCGTCCTGACCGTCGGATCTGCACGGGCACCTGTCCTTCGAAATCGAGCGTGAAACGGGCTTTCTTACCCGGGAGCAACGGCTTGGCGAGGGTTACTTCCAGCACCGTTCCGACCATTTTGAAGATAGCCGCTTTGCCGTCCTGTTGGAAATTCGAAACCGTCAACGAACCGATTTCATCGGGCTTCAGGTTTTTGATACGACTTTCCTTCCGCGTGGTCTCGCCTTCTTTGATGGTGTTTACCATGCGCCCGTCCGGATCCGGGATGGCCTGTAAGCGCGCATCCATTTCGCTTCCGGGTTGGAAAGCATTGGGATACAGATGGTAGAACACCCGCCGCAACGTATCGTGCGAATTGTTGGTATACGTCAATCGCTGGGTGCCGGTGTAACGATAGGTGGACACGTCCATTCGTACATCCATCCGATAATCGGCGCGTTGCTGCCAGTAGCCCGGTCGTTTTTGTGCGGATACCGCCAGTGGAAGGCCGCATAACAAAAGGAAAAGGTATTTTTTCATGTGTTTTAAAAAAGGAAACCTGCCGAAGTTACGCAATCCGGCAGGTTTCGAAAATAGGATTGGGAAGTTTCTTATCCCTTGATGGTTTTTACTTTGCCTTTCGACACCTTATCGGCCAATACGAGGGCGTTGTAAGCGTTGACGATACGGCCCGTGCGCGACAGATCCGACAGTTTCTTTTTCTTTTCCGGGTCGCCCCCTACGGCCACCTCAAACGTAACCTCTGTGCCAGAGGCCATGATGATTTCTTTGACCTGTTTCGCCGTCAGTTTGGGGTAGTATTCACGAATCAGCGCAGCGACACCGGCTACGTTCGGCGACGCCATTGACGTTCCCTGTAGGTATTGATAGGTGTTATTCGGCGTAGTCGCGTAGATTTTCACACCTGGTGAGAAGATGTCGACGTTGTTCTTGCCGTAGTTCGAGAAGTCGGCCACCATCATCGTGCCATACTCTGGGTTAAGGGCCCCGATGGTCAGGACGTTGCTGGCAAATTCGGTTACTTTATCATCCGAATCATTCGGGAAGTTGTCTTCCACATCGATGTCTTTTGCGTCGTTGCCGGCCGCGTGTACAATCAGCACATCTTTGCTTTCGGCATATTTGATGGCATCATACACCCACTGTTTGTGTGGGGAAAACGACTTGCCGAAGCTGCCATTGATGACTTTGGCTCCGTTGTCGACCGCATAGCGGATGGCGAGTGCGATGTCTTTGTCGTATTCGTCTCCGTCCGGAACAGCGCGAAGCGTCATGATTTTCACATTGTCGGCGATACCGTCGCCCCCGATGTTGTTGCCGCGGGTTTGCGCGATGATACCGGCTACGTGGGTACCGTGTAGGATTTCCTCTTTATCCGGGCCCATTACGTTGGCATTGCCATAGTTTCGGGCGTTCAGGTTTTCGGGGTCGTCGCCCAGTTTTTCGGCACGGTAATCTTTAAACGCGTTTGGATCGCTTACCAGTGTCGCATTCTTTTCATACTCTTTCAGGATCTCAGTGCGAAGGTCCTGCATCGACATACCGTAGTTAAACATCTGGAGCAGGAATGCCTTACTACGCTCGACTTCAGGATCGGTTGATTCGATGGCTGCTATTTCTTCGGCGGTATAGTCGGTCTTGCCTAGTTTTTTGGCAATAATGTCTTGCGAACGGTCGAGTTGGTTGAGCATGCCCTCGTAGTGCTTTTTGGCAGGGGCAGCCTCTTTCACTTTCTTATCCTTTTGCTCTTTCGCTTTCGCGTATACTGCAGGCTCCGCAAGTGAAGGATTGTGTACGATACGATCGAGTTCGTAATTTTCTTTGGTAATGTCGCCGAGGAAATTCCAGCCATTCACATCATCCACATACCCATTCTTGTCGTCATCGACGCCATTGCCGGCGATCTCGCGTGGGTTCGTCCATACGACACTCTTTAGGTCTTCATGCTCAATGTCGACACCCGAATCGATCACACCTACAACCACCGTAGTTGATTTCTTGCCTTTCAGCAGTTCGCGGTAGGCTTTGTCGACGCTCATGCCCGGCACCGTATCGGCTACCAGGTCAAGGTGGCTCCATCTTTTGAGCTGTGCTTCGTCAAGTTCGCCGTTTTTACCTGTGTTTTCAACCTGGGCCGAGGCGGAAAAGGCCAGCGCCAACAGGAACAACCACGACAGGAATTTTAGCTTCTTCATGATAATTGGGAATTTATAGGGAAACGATTTGTCAAAAGTAGCGGTACTTCGTTACATCGCCACCCGTTTAACGATTAATTTAGATTTTTAGAAAACATCTGCGGTGCGAAGAACCTCCTTCAATCGTACGCCTTTTTCAGTATGTTCTACCGTGATGATTTCGTTATGGGCATCGTGTTCGAGAAAGAGATAATACCCGTTATCGGCGGCTTCTGTCAGGAATTTGGCTTTCTCCGGAAGGGTTAACAACGGTCGCGTATCATAGCCCATCACATACGGGAGCGGCAGGTGGCCCGCCGTCGGCAGCAGGTCGGCCATAAAGCAGATGGTTTTGTCGCCGTAAGTGATTTTGGGAATCATCATCTTGTCGGTATGCCCATCGGCGAAGAAAATCCCGAATCCGAGTTCTGAAGTGGCCAGCGTATCGCCTTCACCCCGACGGATGAATTCCAATTGCCCGGCTTCCTGCATCGGAAGGATGTTCTCAGGAAGAAAGGACGCTTTTTCGCGTGCGTTCGGTTTCACGGCCCATTCCCAGTGCTCGGCGTTTGTCCAGAAACGGGCGTTCGGAAAGGCGGGCTCGTATCCGGTGCGGTCACGGTTCCAGCGCACGCTGCCCCCGCAATGGTCAAAATGCAGGTGTGTCATGAACACGTCGGTGATATCGTTCCTACTAAAGCCATGGCTTGCAAGGGAACGGTCGAGCGAATGGTCGCCCCAGAGCGAATAATAGCCGAAGAATTTTTCCGATTGCTTATCGCCCATACCCGTATCGATCAGGATCAGGCGGTTACCGTCTTCTATCAGCAGGCAACGGGCCGCCAGGTCAATGAGGTTGTGGGCGTCGGCCGGGTTGGTTTTGTTCCAGATGGTTTTCGGAACGACGCCGAACATAGCGCCGCCATCCAGTTTGAAGTTGCCGGCTTCGATGGGATACAATTTCATACACGATACGGTTTAGGGAAAAATGCGGCGGCAAGTTACGGAATCGGCAGCAGTTCGCCTTTTGGGATAAAGAATTTCTATTTTACCATTCGCTACAAATATGCTGGGCGGTTCCTAAAGCGGGCGAATTGTAGTATCTTTGTGCATAATTTTGACTAAATAAGAATAAGGATGATACGAGTATCGGATGATGCCCGGCGTAAGCTGGTGCAACTGATGGGAGAAGAGGGGTACGACGCATCGAAGGATTACGTTCGGGTCGGCGTGAAAAGCGGCGGTTGTTCGGGTTTGGAATATGTCCTGAAATTCGACCGCGAACTCGGGGAAAGCGATAAAGTATTCGAAGACAATGAGGTGCGCGTGGCCGTAGAGAAAAAGTCGTTTTTGTACCTCGCCGGGACGGTTCTTGAATTCTCCGGTGGATTGAACGGCAAAGGCTTCGTCTTCAACAATCCGAACGCCTCACGGACGTGTGGGTGTGGGGAGAGTTTTTCGCTTTAGAATTGAAAGATTGAAGGATTAAAAGATTGAAAGATTGGGAACGACTTCTTTTGAATCCTTTGATGTTTACAAAAAGGGGGTTTTACTGGCCAGAGAGGTGTTCGAATTGTTGAGCACGCCGAGCTTTGATCGGGAATATGCCTTAAAAGACCAATTGAAAAGAGCGGTGATTTCGATTACCAACAATATCGCAGAAGGATCCGAGTACAATAACAACCGCCAGTTTGTGCGGTTTTTGAAGATGGCGAAAGGGAGTTGTGCCGAGGTTCGAAGTATGTTGGTCCTGGCAACGGAGTTGAAGTTATGCGAACGCGAACAAATCCAGACTTCTTATGACCTGACGATTGAAATCGCGAAAGCGCTTTCCAATTTTATAAAATACCTGAATAGCACACAAAAGGAATGATTCCGGTTTGAAGACCACAAGTCAAATCTTTAAATCATTGAATCTTTAATCCTTTAATTACGATGAGCAAATATACCGAAGACGATCTCAAGGTCGAACTTGAGAACAAAGAATACGAGTACGGCTTCTATACGGATATAGAGTCCGATACGCTTCCCATAGGCCTGAACGAAGACATCGTGCGTGCGATCTCCCGAAAAAAGGAGGAACCCGAGTGGATGACCGAATGGCGCTTGGAGGCGTTTCGTGCGTGGTCGGAAATGACCGAGCCGGAATGGGCCAACGTCCATTACGAAAAACCCGATTTCCAGGCCATTTCCTACTATTCGGCACCGATGAAGAAGCCGAAATACGAAAGCCTTGACGAGGTCGATCCGGAATTGCTCGACACCTTCAAAAAACTCGGCATCTCGATTGACGAACAAAAGAAACTCGCGGGAGTGGCGGTAGACATCGTCATGGACTCCGTTTCCGTAGCAACGACGTTCAAGAAAACACTGGCGGAGAAAGGCATCATTTTCTGTTCTATTTCGGAGGCCATAAAAGAACACCCGGAACTCGTCCAGAAATATATCGGTTCGGTGGTGCCGCAACGCGATAACTTCTACGCAGCACTCAATTCAGCCGTCTTTTCCGACGGTTCGTTCTGCTACATCCCGAAAGGGGTTCGCTGCCCGATGGAACTGTCGACCTATTTCCGCATCAACCAGGCGGGCACAGGCCAATTTGAACGCACTTTGGTGATTGCCGACGAAGGAAGCTATGTCTCTTACCTCGAAGGCTGTACGGCCCCGAGCCGCGACGAGAACCAATTGCACGCTGCGGTGGTCGAACTCATTGCGCTCGACAATGCCGAAATCAAGTACTCAACGGTGCAGAACTGGTATCCGGGGAACAAAGAAGGCAAAGGCGGTGTCTATAACTTCGTTACCAAACGCGGCTTGTGCGAAACCAATGCCAAGATATCCTGGACACAGGTTGAAACGGGTTCTGCCGTTACCTGGAAATACCCTTCCTGTATCCTGAAAGGCGACAACTCGGTCGGAGAATTTTATTCGATCGCCGTTACCAACAACCACCAACAGGCCGATACTGGCACCAAAATGGTGCACCTGGGGCGCAATACCAAGTCGACCATCATCTCGAAAGGGATCTCGGCCGGAAAATCCCAAAACAGCTATCGTGGACTCGTGCAGATTGGTCCGCGGGCCGAAAATGCCCGGAACTTCTCGCAGTGTGATTCCCTGTTGATGGGCAACAACTGCGGCGCGCATACCTTCCCTTACATTGAAAGCCGCAATACCACGGCGAAGATCGAACACGAAGCGACTACCTCAAAAATCGGCGAAGACCAGATTTTCTATTGCAACCAACGCGGTATCGATACCGAAAAAGCCATTGCGCTCATCGTCAACGGCTTCAGCCGCGAGGTGTTGAACAAACTGCCAATGGAGTTCGCGGTGGAAGCGCAGAAGTTGTTGGAGATCTCGTTGGAGGGATCGGTTGGATAATGAGCGAATGTGATAATTAGCGGATTAGCGAATGGTCTGCATAACCCAATAAGCATGCTTGAAATTAAGAACTTACACGCAAAAGTAGAAGATAAAGACATCCTCAAAGGCATCAACCTAACCGTGAAAGCCGGTGAGGTGCACGCCATCATGGGGCCGAACGGATCGGGTAAATCGACCCTTTCCGCGGTGATTGCCGGGAATGAGAAATACGAAGTAACCGAAGGGGACGTTTTCCTCGACGGAGAAGACATCTCGGAGATGGCGCCGGAAGAACGCGCCCATAAAGGTGTTTTCCTTTCGTTCCAATATCCGGTAGAGATACCGGGCGTATCGGTTACGAACTTCATGAAAACGGCCATCAACGAAACCCGTAAAGCCAACGGGAAAGAGGAGATGCCCGCCAACGAAATGCTGAAGCTCATCCGCGAAAAATCGGAATTGCTTGAAATCGACCGCAAATTCCTGTCACGCTCGCTCAACGAAGGATTTTCCGGCGGTGAGAAAAAACGGAACGAAATCTTCCAGATGGCGATGCTGGAACCGAAGTTGGCGATCCTTGACGAAACCGATTCCGGACTCGACATTGACGCGCTGCGGATCGTGGCCAACGGCGTCAACAAACTGAAAAGTGACGACAATGCCATCGTAGTCATCACCCACTACCAACGCCTACTTGACTATATCGTGCCCGATTTCGTGCACGTGCTTTACAACGGAAAAATTGTAAAGTCAGGCGGTAAGGAACTGGCCTATGAGTTGGAAGAAAAAGGATACGACTGGATTAAGGCAGAGAATTGACCAGTGAGAGGTGAGAAGAAAGAGGTGAGAGGCTATCGCCGTTAAGAACACAAGCCCCAATCCCTTGCTACTCGCTACTCGCTACTTGCTACTTCAAAAATGAACTTAAAAGAAAAACTCCTATCCTCTTTCATCGCATTCGAAGAACACGTCGATACCGACGCGTCTTTGCACGAAGTGCGCATGGCGGCCCTGAAGAACTTCGAAGAAAAAGGATTTCCCTCCAAAAAAGAGGAAGCCTGGAAATATACCTCGCTCAACAGCGTCCTGAAGACCGATTATTCGATTTTCCCGAAGAACGAAAATGCCGTTGAACTCAACGATGTGCGGAAGTACTTCCTCCATGAGATCGACACCTACAAGGCCATCTTTGTGGACGGGGTATTTGCTTCGTTCCTGTCGTCGACCACGCACGACGGACTCGACGTTTGTCTGATGTCATCCGCGCTGACGAAACCGAAATACAAGCTGGTCATCGACCATTATTTCAATAAGATCGCCAGCCAGGACGAGACCCTTACGTCGCTCAATACCGCCTTTTCGATTGAGGGGGCTTACATCAACATCCCAAAAAACACGGTTGTTGAAAAGCCGATTGAAATCATCAATTTCTCGACCGGTAAAGAGCACGCGCTGTTGCTGCAGCCGCGCAACCTGGTGATTGTCGGTGAAAACGCCCAGGTGCAGATCATCGAGCGCCACCAGAGCCTCAACGGCCATCCGGTGCTCACGAACGCCGTGACCGAGATCTTTGCACACAAATACGCCAACGTCGATTACTATAAAATCCAGAACGACCTGCTGAGCGCGAACCTCGTCGATAACACCTATATCTCACAGCACGACCACAGTGTGGTATCGGTACATACGTTCTCGTTCGGCGGCAACCTCACCCGCAACAACCTCAACTTCTATCATTTCGGCGAACGGATTGATAGCACGCTGAAGGGCATCACCATCATCGGCGAGAAACAGCACGTCGACCATTACACCCTCGTGCACCACGGCGCGCCGAATTGCGAAAGCCACCAAAACTACAAGTGTATCGTGTCAGACAGCGCCACCGGTGTCTTCAACGGCAAGATATACGTTGAGAAAGAAGCGCAGAAAACCGACGCCTTCCAGCAGAACAACAACATCCTGCTGAGCGATAAAGCCACCATCAACGCCAAACCGCAGCTCGAAATCTTCGCCGATGACGTCAAATGTTCGCACGGCTGCACCATCGGTCAACTCGACGAAAGCGCGATGTTCTATATGCGCCAGCGCGGTATTCCCGAAAAAGAAGCTAAAGCGTTGCTATTGTTTGCGTTCTCGAACGAAGCCATCGAAAGCATCCGTATTCCGGCGCTCAAACAGCGTATCACGAAACTGATCGCTACAAAATTGGGAGTGAGTCTAGGATTCGACCTGTAAGGGTGTAGGGCAGCTAATCCGGCTGTTCGCTCTAGCTTTTTCGGTCCGTCCGGCTATTGCATCGGCGCCGCCGAGCTTCCTGCGGTCGCTGCCGTTGCCGGCAACAGCACGGTCGCCCCTTCAAAAGGCTGCCGCTTCCATCCGGGCTGCGATCGTTTCTGGCTTGAAATGTAGGCGTAATTTACGTCCCATCCGCTAGGGTTGGGCATAGGTAGAAACGTACGTTTCCAACGCCTCGCGCTCTTTGGCCGTCATCGCCTTCGTGATTGCGAAATTCGTCTTCATCACTGCGTATTTCTCCGGATCCACAATGGGGTCTGCCTCCTCGTTCAAAAACGCCGCCATAGCGCCTTTTTTGCCCTTATAGGCATTGGCAATGGCTATAATCGAAGGGCCAACTGACGTCTTATCCGGCAAGTGGCAGGCGACACAGTTTCCTTTTCCTTCAAAAATTTCCTTGCCGAGGGCTTCCGGAGTGACGGCCTCGGCCTGAGCGTCACTGCTGCCGGACTTCGGTTCTTTTCCGCACGCGACCAGGGCCAGCGTCAATACGGTCAACAGGCACTTTCTCATCGGTTTAGCAATATAGCGGCCTCCTTCGCGAAATAGGTCGAAATCAGGTCGGCACCCGCCCGTTTGATACAATACAACTGCTCAATCATGATTTTGTCGTGGTCGAGCCAGCCCCGTTCTGCGGCAGCTTTGATCATGGCGTATTCGCCCGACACATGAAAAACCGATACGGGTACGTTCACCGCGTTCTTCACTTCACGTACAATGTCGAGGTAGGCGATTCCGGGCTTCACCATGACGATGTCGGCGCCTTCCTCTACGTCCATCAGCGCTTCTTTGATGGCTTCGATGCGGTTGGCGTAATCCATCTGGTAGGTCTTCTTGTCTTTCGGAATGTCCTGTGAGTCAACCGGCGCCGAATCGAGCGCATCGCGAAACGGACCGTAGAACGACGAGGCATACTTCGCGCTATAGCTCATGATGCCCACGTTGTGGTAGCCATTTTCTTCAAGTGCCCTCCGTAGGGCCAACACACGTCCGTCCATCATATCGCTAGGTGCCACGAAATCAGCACCCGCTGCAGCGTGTGAGAGGGCCATGCGCACCAAGGCATCGTTGGTCGCATCATTGGCGATGTCGCCGCTGGCAATGATGCCATCATGACCGTAGATGGAATACGGATCGAGCGCCACATCAGGCATGACGATCATCCCCGGTACAGCGTCTTTGATGGCACGAATGGCGCGTTGCATGAGTCCGTCCGGGTTCCAGGCTTCCTTACCGGTGTTGTCTTTTAGGCTGTCGTCCACCTTAACGTAGATATTGACGGCCTTGATCCCAAGGTTCCAGAGTTCTTTGACCTCTTTTACGGTGAGGTCAAGCGACCGCCGGTAAATACCCGGCATGGATGGTATCTCGGATTGGTACCCGTTCCCCTCTGCAATAAACATCGGGAACATAAAATCGTTCGGTGTCAGGTGCGTTTCCCTGACGATGGAACGGATGGCGTCGTTGGTGCGGAGGCGGCGGCCTCTTTGGAGAGGAAACATAGTGTTTTTAGTTTACGGTGGACGGTGGACAGTTTACAGTGGACGGTTTACAGTTGGCAGTTCAAGGTGCTGAAGTGGCTACTTACTTTCGGTTTCATTAATTTTTCGGATTAGTGCGGCCAGCATTTTCTTGACTTCAACGATGTCTTCAGAATAAGTAGCAGCCTCGGTTGGCGGGACTAGCTGAAGGTCTGCGGCGAGAAGCAGCAGATATTCCAGTTCGTGAGCTGAGCCAGACGCAATATACAGAAAACGCACAAGTTCTTTCTGCGTAGCGCGCCCGCAGCCTTCGGCGATGTTAGTAGGTATTGAAACCGCCGCACGATTAATTTGAGACGTTAAGTTAAACATTTCAGACTTAGGGAAATTGGCGGTGAGTGCGTACGTTTTGAGTACAAACGCGTGTGCTTTTTCCCACACCTTATATTTCTTATAATCAATCATTACATTGCCATTATACGTTCTGTATACCGTTAACAGTCAACTGTAAACCGTCAACTGTTAACTGTTAACTATCAACCCCTACCCAATCCACCGGCCGCTGCAATACCGCAACTAATCGTGCTTCTTCGGAGCCCGGTTGGGGCTGATGGTCATACACCCACTGCACATGCGGCGGAAGGCTCATCAGGATACTCTCGATGCGCCCATTGGTACGCAAGCCAAAAAGCGTTCCCTTATCGTGTACGAGATTGAACTCGACATAGCGTCCCCGGCGGATTTCCTGCCAGGTTCGTTGCTCGCTTGTATACGGCATGTTTTTCCGCTTCTCTGCGATCGGACCATAGGCAGACAGGAAACTATTGCCCACGTCGGTAACGAAGGCATACCAGTCGTCCATGGTTCGGTTTTCATCTGCACGGCAATAGTCGAAAAACAGTCCGCCTACGCCGCGCGCTTCGTGTCGATGGGCGTTCCAGAAGTAGGTGTCACACTGTTTTTTATATTTCGGATAGAACGCCGCGTCATGGCGGTCACAGGCGTCTTTACAAACGGCATGGAAATGTACGGCGTCCTCGTCGAAGAGGTAATAGGGTGTCAGGTCCTGGCCACCGCCGAACCAGTTGTCGACCACGACGCCGTTCTCGTCATACATCTCAAAATAGCGCCAATTGGCATGCACGGTGGGCACCATCGGATTTTTGGGGTGCAGCACGAGTGAGAGTCCACACGCGAAAAAATCAACATCCCCCACACCGAACATTTTCTGCATCGGCTCGGGTAGTTTGCCGTGTACACCGGAAATATTCACCCCGCCTTTCTCAAAGACAGCCCCGTTCTCGATAACACGGGTGCGGCCGCCACCGCCTTCCGGACGGTCCCAAAGGTCTTCGCGGAAACGGGCCTGGCCGTCAATGGATTCAATGCCATTGGTGATGGTATCCTGGAGCTGGTGGATATAATCGAAAAACCTATTCTTCATTGGTTGAAGCCGCTTCGTTTAGAAAATAATCATCCTTGAGCTTTGCAACGCGGTCGGGCTTTCCGAAGATATACCAGGCATTTTGGCCATCGTTCTGCACGGGGTTAAAGCGTTCTTCCAGCTTCAGATCGTTGGTGAGGACCTCGGTCAATTTATCGAAAGCCTCCATGTCATACCAGTCGCCCTGGTCCTCCGGAACCATAACGAAACACTTGCCGTTGCTTATGACCAAAAAGCGGTACTCCAACGATTCCTCATCTTTCGTGGGTGCCGTCTGGAGAAAACACGTTGTGGATGTGAGCTTACCCCTTGAAATGCCAATAAAACTGCGCAACAACCCGTCATAGTCGCTCGGATAGTTGCCGTTTTCCACATCGAACTGTAGGCTGATCCGCGACGCCGACAACACGCCCTGCAGGCTGTCATCCCATTCATAGTAAGGGAATTCCATCTTGTAGGACGCCACGTCATCGTTTGAAGGTTTCTTTGCGATCAGGCCTAATGACACCAGGTAGTCGGCGTGTTGGTCAAACGAACGCGCCTCTTGTTCCACCATCGTTTTGATCATGTTCCGGACATCGGGTGACTTGACCTCATCCGCAAAAGCCAGGATCTTTGCCTTATCGATCTTCTTGAAATACGCGAGCAGTCGGGCCACCTTATC
>DATGXZ010000511.1:0-7360 GCA_035298445.1 Flavobacterium sp. | reverse complement strand
CAATGGTATCCAGAATACGCGAAGCTTACCTATTTTTTTCCATCGCTTTTTCTCCTCGGTTTCATAACAGCTGTCGCATTGGTTTTCCTCGATATTCCATGGTTGCTGTATCTGTATGAGGCCTATTTCGTTTTACTCTTCATCGCGGCAGCCATTGAAACCCGCCGGCTAACCATCGCTTTTTTTTCCTTAATTGCCGTCGTCGTGCAATTTTATGGATACGGATGGGGTTTTATCCGATCCTTCCTGTTCGTTCGTGTGCTACGCCGTGACCCCAGACGCGTGTTCCCAACACTTTTCTTTACGCGATGACGAAGGTAGTCGGACTCACGGGCGGTATCGGAACGGGGAAAACCACCGTATCCAAGATCTTTGCTGAGTTGGGTGTGCCTGTCTATATCGCTGATACCGAAGCCCGACGTATCTCCGAACAAGAGGACGTGCAAGCCCGAATCATCGCGCAATTTGGACCTTCGATTGCCAATAGTGAAGGCGGTGTAGACCGTCGTAAGCTCGCTGCGGTTGTCTTTTCCGATCCTGAAAAGCTGGGGGCGCTCAATGCCCTTATCCATCCGTTGGTCAAAGCCGATTTCCAACAGTGGCTATCCCGACAGGGCACCTCTTTTGTCATCAGGGAAGCGGCCATTTTGTTTGAAAGTGGTACACATATCGATTGCGACAAGGTGATTGTGGTAACAGCACCTCTCGAATTGCGAATATTTAGGGTAATGGCGCGCGATCACATTACACGTGAAGAAGTATTGGCTCGAATGGATCACCAATGGCCTGATTCCCAAAAAATTGCTTTAAGTGATTACGTGATCGTAAACGAAGATTTAGCGGAAACACGTCAACAAATCCTCAAAATTTTCACGGAATTACAGCATTTATAACAACTGTTTAGGGTGTTAATGTTTGGTTAATGTGCTATACCGCCAAATGTTAAAATGTTAATTTTGTGACTAATGAACAGAACGGTTTTCAGGCTTCTGGTTTTTTTGATGAGCCTTTCCATGATCGGTATTATACTCGTGCAGTTATACCTGATCAACACCTCACTCAAGAACAATGAAGAGCAGTTTAAGTACCACGTCAACCAGGTGTTGGATGACGTTTCCGAGAAGCTGAGCCAGGAGGAAACCTTCAGTTTCTACCAGCAATACAACATGCTGAAGGATAGTATAGGGAAGGATCCGAAGCGAAGTGAACTATTGGATTTTTTCCTCGTACAGAAGAACCGGGTAACCAATGAAACGGTTATTTACTCGAATAGCATCATTGCGGAAGATTTCAACGTTACGCTCTTTGACAGAAAGAAAGATTCGATAAAGGCCGTCAGCCTCGTGAGCAAAAGCCGCACCGAAGTTTACAATGGTTCGTCTATTGATAAGTCGTCATTGCAGCACAGCCAACGACCGGATAAGGTTTTTGAACGACGCACCAACCTCGATATCGTTGACAAAGTACGTTTTGAAGCCGCTTTCCATGAAATTGCCGAGACGAAGCCCCTTCGTGATCGTGTGACGAAAGAACATTTGGCCGAATTGCTCGGACGATCGCTCCACCAGGCAGGTGTTCGTACCCCTTTCGAGTTTGCTGTGTATTCGCACAACATCGTCACGAAGGTGAAATCGGATAACTTCAAGTTCGATAAGGAAGGCGTGTTCCAAACCAAGATATTTGAAGATCAGGGCGGAAATAGTACCTACCAGATGTTCGTGACGTTTCCGGAAAAGCAACAATACATCTTCTCCGAACTCTTGGGTATCACCATCCTGTCGATTGTCTTCACCCTCGTTATCATCATCGCCTACAGCAGTGCGTTGAGCCAGTTGATCAAACAACGGCAGATTTCGGAAATCAAGACCGACTTCATCAACAACATGACCCACGAGTTCAAGACGCCGATCGCCACGATCAACCTCGCACTTGACGCGATGAAGAGTCCCAAAGTGCGCGATAATGAGTCGACAATGGAACGCTATCTCGGTATGATCCGCGAGGAAAACAAACGGATGCACGCACAGGTCGAAAACGTATTGCGTATCTCGAAACTCGAGCGCAAAGAACTCGATATTGCGAAAGAATCGTCCGATATCCACGACATCATCGACGATGCGACGGAACACGTCCATCTCATTATCGAAGATCGCGGCGGCACGATTACAAAACACTACGGAGCGATGCGCAGTACGGTGCTGCTGAACGATGTACACTTCACCAACGTAGTGGTCAACATCCTTGACAACGCGATAAAATACTCACCCGAGGCGCCCGTTATCGATATCTATACTGAAAATGTGAAGGATTTCGTGATCATCCGCATACAAGACAAAGGATCGGGCATGAGCAAGGCGGCGCAAAAGCGGATCTTCGAGAAATTCTATCGCGAACATACAGGCGATTTGCATAACGTGAAAGGGCACGGACTAGGGCTCGCCTACGTGAAACGCATCATCGACGATCACAACGGACAGATTGCTGTCGAAAGTGAAAAAGGAAAGGGAAGTACGTTTATCGTGAAACTTCCGTTGATTAATTGAGAGAGGAAAGAGGAGAGAGGAGAGAGGCAATAGACAATAGAGAATAAAGCATACACAAACAGACATCTAATAACCCAATATAGCTTACTTAATACAAAATTGAATTATGGAAACAGAAAACAAGAAGATACTCTTGGTGGAAGACGACCCCAACTTCGGCTCCATTCTCAAAGATTATCTTATCCTTAACGAGTTCGAAGTCACGCTCGCCAAAAACGGCATGGAAGGCTTTGAAAAGTTCAAGAAAGACACCTTCGACCTCTGCATACTCGACGTGATGATGCCCTATAAAGACGGATTCACGCTCGCCAAAGAAATTCGTGAGAAAAACAAAGAAGTGCCGATCATCTTCCTTACCGCCAAATCAATGAAGGAAGACGTGCTGAAAGGCTACAAAGTAGGTGCTGACGACTATCTGAACAAGCCATTTGATTCAGAGGTACTTCTCATGAAAATCAAGGCTATCCTGCAGCGCAAGGCGTCAGAGGTCAAAACCGACGCGACCAAGTTCGAATTCCAGATCGGGAATTTCCACCTGAATTCGAAACTGCGCTTCCTTACGTACAAAAACGAAGAGCCAATCAAGCTGTCGCCAAAAGAAAACGAACTGCTGAAATTGCTGGCCGTTTACGAAAACGACCTTATGCCGCGTGAAATGGCGCTCACCAAAATCTGGCGTGACGACAACTATTTCACCTCCCGAAGCATGGACGTTTACATCGCCAAACTCCGCAAATACCTCAAGCGCGATGAAGATGTAGAAATCCTGAACATCCACGGAGAAGGTTTCCGACTCGTCGTAAAAAACAAAGTGTCAGAATAATCCAGAACCCGGTCGAAATACCGGGTTTTTTTATGCCCTACTGCCACTGCGACTGCGACCAGCACTGCGACTGCGACCGCGACTACCACTGTGACTGTGACTGCGACTGCGACTGTGACCGCCACTGAGACTGAGACTGAGACTGCGACTTTCATAACGCCGGACATTCCCCGCTGTCCGCTCTTAGTCCTCGGCGCGGCTACCTGGCCTGCACACCGGCTGTTCGGCTTCCTGCGGTCGCCGTCACCCGTCGGCAGCCCATGGTCGCCGCGCCTCCGGGCTATCCGCTTCCATCGGGGCCGGAATCGGTTCTTAAAAGGTCACCTCCAGCGCAAAACAGGGTTTTCCGTCCTTCAAAACCGAAAAAGTGCCCGCATTCCGGCTGATTTCCACAGTGTCACCTAACACCAGCTCCCTCATAAAATTCATGTCGAGTGCTTTGATACGGTTTTCCAGAACCGTAGCCGGTTCCATATAATCCAAACACCACTCCAGGTACTTGACGTTGTTCGCATGGTCGACGATATCGAGGTCCGATAGCAACACACGGCGTTCCCCGACGATCTCATGGTCGCGCATCTCGACTTTCCGCACCCGTGCTTCCGTAGCGTAACGATCGGCGTATTTTTCAAAATGGGCATGGGGTAGTGCCAGCGGTTCCGGACGTCGGAGTTCGGTATTGATAACCGCCCAGAAGGTTTCACATCCGATGATTTTCTTTTTGTTTGACCATACTTCCATCGCCCGCACCGAGCGCGAGTTTTCAAGCGATTCGATCCACGTCTTTACGGTAATGGTATCGCGCCACCTCGGCATCGTTTCGATTTCCACCCGCATCCGCGACAATACCCACGCTTGTTGCGTAGCCTGCATATCGTGAAAGGCAATACCGCCCTGTTCCGCATGGAAGCCCGCCGTCAACTGTAGAATGTTACAGAGGTCTGTATAACGAAGCGTTCCGCCAGGATGGCAATACGTAAAATGGATGTACCAGTCCCGCTCGCAAACGGAACTGAAGTCAGGGGCTATCGGCATTTGGCAAAATTAGTGGAAATATATCCCAACCTGCAACTGCACCTGGCTTAGGTTTGAGTAGAAATCCTCGAACTCTGGTGTGGTATTCATCCCTACATGGGTTCGAGCGTAAAACAGGCCGACATAGGCCGCGGTATGATGTCCGAAGCGGTAGTTCAAGGTCGAACCGATTCGGTACTCCTGGCCTTTCTGCGATGAAATCTTTAGGTTCTGGCTTCCGGTCATGTCAAAGCTCGCGGCACCGGCGCTTATCGAAGGAATCAACGACCATCTTTCGGTAAATGCATACCGGTAGGAAACGGCGCCGTATAGCGACGAATATAGCGCGTTACTGAAAGTCCCTACAACCTGGCGGTCTGTTACATTGAAGCCTGCAAATGTGGATCCAACACCCAGCATCCAGTTTCGGTAACTGAACAGGTCGAGCTCAAAGTTGACACCCCAGCCCGGTTTGTATCCTTCCGATAGCACCGTCGTGCCTGTCGCAATCGGTTGCGACCAACCGACGCGATACCCCGGATCGAAGCGTAGGCCGGTTTTTGACCGAGTTTCTGCCTCCTGGGCTGAGACCGCCATGGCGATCAGAAAAAACAGGGGTAATAGTCGTTTCATGTCAGAGTGTGAGCGTAAATACAACGTCGGTATCGCCTATGGTGATAACCTTTTCTTCTTCCTGGTTGGACTGGCCCGGTTCGGTCGCCAGGCGGGTGTAATGCAGTACAGCCTGTTGGTTGCGCGCCACACGGAAAAACGTCGGTAAACTGCCGTCGTCCAACCGATCGAGTGCGCCATTGGCAGTTAAATACACATTTTCTATTGCGCCTTGATAGGCTGCCGCCGGATAGTCTACCTGAAGTCTCACCAACTCGGCATCGCGATAGAGCCTAATGGTTTCCAGGTTTTTGTAATAGTTTACGAAATCACCTCGGCGCAGTCCGTTTACGTAGGTCGTAAGGTACTGTGGGTCTTCTGATTCAATCTCGAAATAGATGCCAACACTCTTATCTACAGGCGAAATAAATGCCACTTTAAACCTGCCGTCAGCGTCTGTCTGTACGGTGTGAAGGTTGGTGAACAGGCCTTGTTGGATGGCCTGAACCGATAGTGTCGTATTGGCGAGAGGCGTACCCGAAGCGTCCGTTACCCTACCTTCGCCTACAAGTCGTGTGCTGCCGTCGAGTTCAGGAGCGCAGGAGGCAGCGAACAAAGCGGCCATAAAGACCCAAAAGGCTTGTTTCATGTTCTTAGTTTGTTGTGAGATGGGGGAGAGGTATTTCCGTTGCGTGGCTATGTGTTAATTTTCTGGTGGATGTGATCAAGGATGACCGAAAGCGGGGTTGTCATATCAAACCACTCCACGCCTTCCGTCCGGCGAAACCAGGTAAGTTGGCGCTTAGCGAAACGTCGCGTATTTTTCTTGATTTCGTCCAACGCTTCCTCCAGGCTACCTTCGCCGTCGAAATAGCGAAAAAGTTCGCGGTAGCCGACCGTCTGCAGGGCATTGAGGTCGCGATGCGGGTACAGCCGACGCGCTTCCTCTACCAGTCCTTCCCGCACCATGATGTCGACCCGGCTGTTGATGCGGTCATAAAGTATATCCCGGGGCGCGTCGAGTCCGATGATAATAGGCGTAAAGTTGCGTTCGCGGTTTTCACGCGTCAAAAACGACGAATACGGTTGCCCGGTAGCTAGACACACCTCAAGGGCGCGCATCATCCGCTGGGGGTTGGCCGTATCGACCGTTTGGTAGTACATCGGGTCGCGTTTCTCTAACTCCTGTTGCAACCATCCCAGTCCATCGTCCTCATACCCCTTACGCACCTGCTCGCGCAGCCCGGAAGGCACATCCGGAAACGTATCAAACCCTTTCAGCACGGCATCTACATACAAGCCGGATCCTCCCACCATTACGGCCACCTGCCGTTTGGTGAAGAGGTTTTGTAGGGCGGCGAGTGCGTCTTTTTCAAAATCGCCTACAGAATAGTCATCGAAGATCGATTTGTTATGGATGAAATGATGGTGCACCAAGGCGAGTTCCTCTGGCTCGGGAACTGCTGTACCTATCGTCATTTCCCGAAAAAACTGCCGCGAATCGCACGAGACAATCTCGCAATCGAACTGACGCGCCAATTGCAGGCTTAGCGCCGTTTTTCCGATGGCGGTGGGTCCGATGATGGTAATGAGGTGGGGCAAAAGATCAGCGAATTAGCGAATTGGGTAGTTAGAAAATGGGACCATGAGTCGATAAGGACACATTAGAACCGGAGTATTTTTTTGAACTTGTTTCGTTTCAGGTAAAACCGGAGTATGTTGGTCGTATCGCGGTTGGCGGGCATCGGAATCAGGATGTTGTGCAGGATGTCGGGGCGTGTCACCTGGTAATTCAAATCGAAATAGCAGTACCCTTTGAGTATGCCGTCTTCAATCAGCACCGCGCTTCGTTCGTTGACCGTCCGTCCGTTGTCGGTCACCAACAGGTTGGCGCCGAAAAAGCGTTCGTTTTCGAGAAATTGCATTACCCGCGTATTATAGGCTTCTGGTTGCTCTTCTGACTGGCAGGCACCGTTACATTTTCCGAGCGAATGCGGAAAGCAATACGTTTCGACGGAATCGAGTGCATTGACTTTCTGGCAAAGGGTATAGCGTTCGGTGATATCGTAAAGGGCATTTTGGGCCTGTTGGCGGTTGACAAAGGCGTCGACTTCACGGCGTGTCGGGTCTGTTTTGGAGATGCGCAGCGACAGATATCCTTCCGGCGTCTCTTCTTGGTAAATAGAAAACGGGAAGACCGTTTTTTTCTGTGCACGGTTGAAAGTCGGCTTCAATCGCTTGATCTCTTCCGATTCCTTGAGGCCGGCAATGAGTTCGCTTCCGGTTTCTTCATAGGTGACGTCGTACACCAGCGCCTGTATCTTCTTACTTTTCGCCAGCGTGTCGGTGAAATGTTGGTTGATGCGCT
>DATGXZ010000510.1:0-2219 GCA_035298445.1 Flavobacterium sp. | reverse complement strand
CCCGTAAGCCGTTGTAGTAGCCCCGGATGCGGTTGCGGCGGTCGAGCAATACGACGATCGGGTCGTGCATGAAGGGCGCTCCGGGATCGGTCTCAAATACTTTCAACCGGCAGTTGGCGGCCAGTGTAAGTATGTCTTTGGGGGTTCCGGAGTAAAACCGCCAGTTCCCGCGCTGGTACCGATGGTCGGCCCGGTATTGCTGCAACACGGCGGGGGTATCGTTGGCGGGGTCTACTGACACAGAGTGCAGGAGGACCGACGTGCCGACGAACCGTTCACTCAGCCGGTTCAGGTGGTGGTTGACAACGGGACAGATTGTCGTGCAACTCGAAAAGAAGAAACTGACGATTTTAGCCTCGGCCGGCGGGGCGAGCAGGTCGTTGACGATATGCCCTTCGGCCCCGGTCAGTGGCACACCTGTCACGGTGTAAGGAACCGATGCTCCGTCGCCATCGCTATCAGCGCTCCATACGGGAAGGGTGTCGTTGGGTTCTGTCTTGTCTGCTGCCAGGGGCCAGATGGTTGCCGTTGCGGCTATCACGAGCAAAACTACAGCGAGGATCCGCAGCTTCATATCAGCCGATCGGTTTTAGCGTGGCGCCCCTTACGACGAGCGGACTGGACGGCACCTCGCGATTGGGCAGTGGCACTGGTTGCAGCGCGACTTCTACGTGGAGGCCGTCTTTGAGCGCTTCGAAAACGGTTTGAGACAATTCGAGTTGGAGAAACACGCCGTGCTGCAATAGCAGGCTGTCCATACCCTGAATGGGCAGGATGGTGAACGTGCCGGAATAAACTGCGGTGAGCCCGCTTTCTTTCTTCCATTCGAAATACACACGTGCGCAGTAGGGATGGTACGGCAACTGGGCGCGCTCAAAATGGAGAATGGCGTTGGCGTTTTTGCCGGATGCGTAGTCGCCCAACGCTGCCTCCAGTTCGGGTGCTACCTGCAGTTGGGCTTTGCAATCGGAACCGGTGGGTATACGTGCCGGTAAGTCGGGAAGGGACGACTGGTTGGCCAGTACGTCGAGATCTTCGAAATCATAGCCGAGTTGTGTGGTGTCAAGCAGTTCCCGGATGCGGAATTCCACGGGTTTCCCCTGTCCATCGGTGGCATACAGCTTTTTGTCGAGCCAATCGGGATCTGACGGAAGGCGGTTTTCGGGTGCGTGTTTCTGCCAGGCGGCCCAGATGCGGTCACAGTTGCCGTGGTGGCCATAGAACAGTGGGTCAAAGCCACTTTCGGTAAACGTAGCCATTTGTCCGCCTACCCAATTGTGCACATTGTTGTGGAAGGTCTGTTCGGCCATACCGTCCATTTGCCCCTGGGCGGGATCGGTCACAGCCGGGTAGCCACCAAACGTCTTGTAATGGTGGGTACGAAACGCCGACTGCAGGTTGATAAAGTCGGCGGGAATCGGATCGGTCGCTGTAACAAGGCGGGTGGCATTGAAAAGCGGATTGATTTCATCTCCCCAATAATGAGCGGGAATGTAGGGCTTTTTGGTCCAATCCCAATAATGGAGCGCGAGGGTGGGTTCGTTGACGGCCTGTTGCAGTTTTTGCTCCATTGACCACAGATAGAGGCGGTGCCACGGCCATACATACCAGTTGTAGTGCACCTGGTTGGCATAAACGCTGGTGGCGCAGAAAGTGGCGTGCAGCATGCTGTGGGCTTCCCATCCCATCGGGTCGAGCGGCATGCGCTGCGAGCGCTTTTTGAGGATGGCGACCGCTTCTTTGAACACCTTTACTTCCTGAGCATCGATTGCCTGATCGGCGATGTTGCGCCGGATTGCCAGTTTACCGTTGCGGGTTTTCTTTTCAGGCTGTTGTGCGCAGCCTGTAAGTAGCGATACGGCGGTGACGCCACTTCCGATACCGGCCAGTACGAGCGCGGCCCCTTTCAGGAAATCTCTCCTTTTATTTTGGTTTTCGTCCATTTGATCCCGTTTTTTGTTTTGTTTGTGTTGCGCGCCGCAGCGCGTCTGTCGGTTAGTTTTGGTACCCGCCGTAGGTGTTTACGGGTGACCAGTCGGGAAGGGCTGCCGGAATGGCGGGGCCCAATTGTTTGAAATCGCCTGCGCCATATACGATGGTGCCGTTTACGACGGTCAACTCGGCTTCAATGGATTTTATTTTCTCGGCGTCGGTCTGGAAATAGTCGTCTGACAACAGGGCAAAGTCGGCCAGGAAGCCTTCTTTCAGCTGTCCCCTAT
>DATGXZ010000509.1:0-2569 GCA_035298445.1 Flavobacterium sp. | reverse complement strand
GTATGCCTTGTTGCCTAAAACAGGTGAACGGAGCCACAATGCCTGGGTGCTGAGTTCGGGGCTGTTGGCGTTTATCCTGATGGTGTTCATGCTGGCGCCGATGCAACCCGTGAGCCAGCCGCTTGAAACGAACATCCCGATTGCGGAAGATACCCTTACAGAGCCGACGGCGGCCGACACCACGGCAGCGCCAGAAGTGAATGCCGCGAAAACCGATACGGTCGCTGTGGAAAAACCCAAAACAGTCGACGCCCCCGCCGCCAAACGGTCGGGTTATGCGGCATATTTTGCCGATGCCGACAAAGGAAAAACGACACTGTGTTTCTTTGTACCGGGTTGTGACCACTGCCGTGACGCCGCCAAGGAATTGACGGAGATGAAGCGCCGGAACAAGAATGCGCCGAAGATTCAAGTCCTTTTCATGAATGAGGAAGCGGAGAAAATTCCGGAGTTCTTTGCCTATGCCGGTGCGACCTATCCGTATAAAATCATCGAGATTATTCCGTTTTGGAAGTTGCTGGGTGAGGGCAAAGACACGCCTGGAGTGAAATACCTCTGGAATGGCCATGAATATGTCTATTATTACGGCATAGAAGGCAATAAATTCGACGCCGCGGCCTACGAAAAACTCATCAACAAGCCCTTCGCCGAACTGGCGAAGCCTTAACTCTTACACTTCGTATCATGAAACAACTATTTATGAGCTGCATCGCCGTATTCGCGATGGTCTCCTGCTCTAACGCCCAGGAAAAATTTTCCGACAAGGCCCTCTCAGAACCGCTTTTTACCCTTAACGACCGTTCGACCACTCTGGCTGACATCCTGGCCAAACACAAAGGCAAGACGATTGTCATTGAGGTATGGGCTTCGTGGTGTAGTGACTGCGTAAAAGCGATGCCACAACTGAAATCGCTGCAGACGGCACACCCTGAGGTCGACTATGTGTTCATTTCAATGGACAAAACGACCGACAAATGGAAGGAAGGCGTGGAAAAACACCAACTGAAAGGTGCTCATTACATGGCTCCGGATGGTATGAAAGGAAAATTCGGGACCGCCATCGACCTCGATTGGATTCCCCGCTATATCATCATTGACAAAAACGGAAAAATCGTCACCTACCGGGCTATCGAAAAAGACTTCGATGCCATGGATACAACTCTTAACGCACTTAAATCATGAGAAAAAAGATCGTAGCCGGAAACTGGAAAATGCATAAAAACGCCGCGGAGACTGCCGCTTTACTGGCGGAGCTCGTCGATGCCCTGCCGAATGGAAAAGAAGCGCAGGTGATCGTGGCCCCCACTTTTGTGAACCTTCAGGCTGCGGTCGGGTTTCTGGACAATACCAACATCGCCGTTGCGGCCCAAAACCTGCACCAGGCCGAAAGCGGCGCTTTTACCGGCGAAATTTCGGCGGATATGCTGAAGAGCGTAGGTGTCGAATGGGTTATCCTGGGCCATTCGGAGCGCCGTGCGTACTTCCATGAAACCGATGCCTTGCTGGCGGATAAGGTCAACACGGCCCTGCGGCACGACATGACCGTCATTTTCTGCTTTGGAGAGGAGCTTAAGGAACGCCAATCGGGACAGCATTTCAACGTGGTGGAAAACCAACTGAAAGATGGTCTTTTCCATCTGGATGCCGCGCAATGGAACCAAATTGTACTGGCCTATGAGCCCGTATGGGCCATTGGTACCGGCGAAACCGCGAGTCCGGAGCAGGCACAGGAAATGCACGAATTCATCCGCGAGACCATCCGTTCGAAATACGGAAACGAGGTGGCGGCGGACGTTTCGATCCTATACGGCGGAAGTGTGAAGCCCGACAACGCCCGCGAGATTTTCTCGAAACCGGATGTTGACGGCGGACTTATCGGCGGTGCTGCACTGAAAGCGGCGGATTTCGCTGCGATCGTAGCCGCGATCTGGTAACCGATTTCACGTACTATACCATCCGCCTGCCATGACGTGTCTGCCAATGACTTGCATTCAAGCGGATGTTTTTATATGATACACCTCACTCTATTAGTGATTAACTGATTCTTACTCTTCATGCGACGCACCCTTTCTTTCCTGCTCGAAAACGAAAAAACCGCCGGCTTCCTGCTGATTGGGTGTACGTTGCTGTCGATTGGTGCGGCGACGTTTTGGGGTGAGACCTATCTCCACTTTTGGCACGCGAAGGTGGCGGGCAAAGCGTTTGAGTATTGGATCAACGATGGGCTGATGACGGTGTTTTTCCTGTTGGTCGGACTCGAACTACGGCAGGAAATCCGTTCCGGCGAGCTTTCTTCGCGTAAGAAAGCCTTGCTTCCGATATTGTGTGCCATCGGCGGGATGGTCGTGCCGGCCGGTCTGTATTTTGCTGCCGCATCGGGCACGCCGTATGCCTCTGGTGCCGGCATCCCCATGGCGACCGACATTGCGTTTGCCCTGGGTATTCTTTCGCTTTGCGGACGGAGGGCGCCTGCCTCACTTCGCATTTTCCTCACAGCCCTTGCGGTTATTGACGATTTGGGCGCCATCCTGGTGATTGCGCTGTTCTATACCCAATCGGTATCCCTGCT
>DATGXZ010000508.1:0-2186 GCA_035298445.1 Flavobacterium sp. | reverse complement strand
AAATCTCATTTACAAACGCAATGCGAAGCGGGAATCCGTCAGCGCCCTTCTTCCGCTCTGCCGGAGAAGGAAGCGACCGTCTCTGGCTGGACCTTGCCTACAACGGGCAACCTGGCAACCAGATACTGGTCGGATATACCGCACAGGCCACCAATGGCTTTGATGCCGGCCTTGACGGGAAGTACCTTCCGGAGGGCAACGGTATTTCATCGATTGAGGACACCGTGCGATATGCCATCCAGGCCCGGCAGGCATTTGTGAGCACAGATATGGTGCCCTTAGCCCTTCACGCCGTTACGGCCGGCAGTTTTATGTTGTCGGTTTCGCATACCGACGGCATCTTCGGCGAGGGCCAACCAATATTCCTAGAAGACCAACTGACGGGCCTCGTGCACGACCTGGCCATGCCCTACAGTTTCACTTCGGAAGCGGGTGATTTCAACGACCGCCTTCGGATACGATATTATGATACATCACTGGGGACCGGCCTGCTACAATCCGAAGCCCTATTTTCAGTCTACAAACAAAATGGGACACTGGTGGTCGAAGGTGGAAAGACCCCTATCCAAAAGGTCCGCTTATTTGATGTACGGGGACGTTTGCTTTACGAGCGTAAGGCAATCGGCGCTCCCCAAGCCGTTCTGTCTGATTTCAGGGCGGAATACCAGGTTATTCTAGTGGAAGCAGAACTGGCTTCCGGCCAGGTCTCCGTCCGCAAAATTGTGTATTGACCCTATGTCCAGTTTCGTTTTTTTTTGCAGTTGGATCGCCCATCTTCCCGATGGGCGATTCTATTTTTAGACAGAAGGCACCTGAATTTACCTACAATTTCTATCTTTGGCAGATGTCTGAAAAGAAGATCAAAATCCTACTGGTAGAAGATGAACTCATCATCGCTGCGGATATGGAGGGGATCCTCTCCGCAGCCGGCTATGAAGTGGTGGGGACGGCACTTGATTTCGACGAAGCCATTGAATTGCTTTCCTCACATAAACCCGACCTTCTTTTGCTGGACGTAAACCTGGGTGGTGTAAAAGACGGTATCGACCTCGCTACGACCCTCAACGAACGTTTTCAGGTGCCGTTTATTTACACGACCTCCTACTCCGATTCTGAGACGTTAGAACGCGCGAAGCAGACCAACCCGATCAATTATCTCGTTAAGCCATTCCAGAAAGAACAGTTGCTGACGGCAATTGACATGGCACTGTACAAACTGGCAGGGGAAACAAAGTCGGAAACACCCGAAGAAGACAGCCCAACGCTTTTCATAAAGGACGCCCTTTTTATCAAAGACAAATCCTGCTATACGAAACTGATTGTCGACGACATCAGGTGGATCAAGTCCGATGGAAATTACCTCGAGATATATACCACTGGAAAAACCGAACTGGTCCGGGCATCGATGTCGGCTTTCCTCGAGCGCCTGCACCACAACTCATTCTTCCGGACGCACAAATCGTATGCGGTGAACCTTGACCACATGACGCGGATGGAGCCTACTGCGGTAAGCATCGGCAACGAAAGGATCCCGATATCAAAGTTGTATGTCGACGACTTGTTAAAGCGCCTGAACATTATCTGATTGTCGGACGTTACCTTTTCCTATTCCGAAGATTAAAACGGCACGTCGCCATCGTCATCCGGACGGTTCATGTTGCTGCCGAAGGCTTCGTTGGCCGACGGGAAGCGCTTGGTGGCAAACGGGTGTTCGTCGCTGTTCATCTTGGAAGGCAGGTCATCGAAACCGCCGCCGTATTCGTCGAGGTTGTCGAATTTACCGAGGTTACCGATGAACTTGAGGCGGATGTTTTCGAGACTTCCGTTACGGTGCTTCGCAATGATAAACTCTGCCTGACCTTCCGTCGGTGAATGTTCATCGTCGTCCCATTCGTCAATTTTATAATACTCCGGACGGTAGATGAACGATACGATATCCGCATCCTGTTCGATCGCACCCGATTCCCGAAGGTCGGAAAGCAACGGTCGTTTGCTGGAGCCCCGCGTTTCGACGGCACGTGACAACTGCGACAACGCAATCACGGGAACGTTCAGTTCCTTCGCCAGTGCCTTGAGGTTACGGGAAATGGTGGAGATTTCCTGTTCGCGGTTCCCTCCTCCTTTTCCACTGCCGCCGGCGGTCATTAACTGCAGGTAGTCGACAATGATCAGTTTGATGCCATATT
>DATGXZ010000507.1:0-2074 GCA_035298445.1 Flavobacterium sp. | reverse complement strand
ACAACAGTTTAATGAGCGGAAAGGAAGTGCCGGAAGAAGGCACCGATCCGAAGCGCCGGTACCATTGTATCAGCGTGTCGGATAATGGTATCGGCTTCGATCCGCAATACCGCAAACGGATTTTTGAGTTGTTCCAGCGTGTGCATGAGGAAAGCAAGTTCAAGGGAACCGGCATCGGCCTGTCGATCGTGAAGAAAATCGTCGACAACCACAACGGTATCGTGACGGCCGACAGCACCGAAGGACTTGGCACGACGTTTACGATCTACCTCCCTGCAGAAAACCTGTAAACCTTGCTTTTGATCGTGTAAGACAAGCGGTAATGGGATTACGAACTTTATCGTAAAAACCTACCGATATGAACAAGCGTTATTTTTCCCTTGCATTTCTTTTGGCCGCCATGCCGCTTATCTCTGGCTGTGAACTGGTCGAAGGCATCTTCAAAGCCGGCGTTTGGGTCGGCGTTCTCGTAGTCGTGGGCATCATTGCCTTAATCGTTTGGATTATTGGGAAAGCGCGATCGTGAAGTTTTGGGTTTTGGGTTTTGAGTTTTGGGTTTTGGGTTTTGGGTTAGACTATTCTTGTGTTTAACGTTGCAACTTGCGCGAGGGCGCTGGGAAGCAATAGGTCAACTGCCTGGATAAAGCCTAGATAAAGCGTATATAAAGCGTATATAAAGCGTTGATGGTGACAAATTGTAGTCGGGACTTCTTCGCGCTTTACACGCCGGGTACCTTACTTTCTATTTCAGATTAGCTCGATAGAAGTAGGAAGCGATTAGCTATAGAAAGGTGTTCGAACACACCGCGCTACTTGGTTTTTGTGAATCCGACCTGAGAAAGTTCGGATCTTGATAAATCTACAGAGACTGACAAAAAGCGTTTTTCGAACTCAGGTTCATAACGCTCCCGACCGATTGCGAACCCGCGAATCAGCATCATCCCCAATCAAAGAAGTTATTTCTAGCCTAGGACCGGTCCACTCAACCCTCAAAACTCAACACTCAAAACTTCACGAGTACATTTTCTTCCGCAACTCCTGGATTTTCTCATCCTCGAAGTAATCGTCGAACGTCATGTAGCGGTCGATGACGCCTGATGGTGTCAGTTCCACCACGCGGTTACCTACCGTTTGGGCGAATTCGTGGTCATGGGTGGTGAAGATCACGGATCCTTTAAAGTTCTTGAGGGAATTGTTGAAAGCGGTAATCGATTCCAGGTCAAGGTGGTTCGTCGGTTCATCGAGCATGAGGATGTTCGCGCGCTGCATCATCATCCGCGACAGCATACAACGTACTTTCTCACCTCCTGACAGCACGCGGGCTGTTTTCAGCGCCTCTTCTCCAGAGAAGATCATCTTCCCGAGGAAACCGCGGATGTATACCTCATCGCGTTCTTCTTCTGTCTTGGCCCATTGGCGCAACCAGTCAACCAGTGTGAGGTCGTTGTCGAAGAAACTATGGTTGTCGACCGGCAAATAGGCCTGTGTCGTGGTAATGCCCCACTCGTACTTTCCGGCATCCGCGGCCTGGTTGCCGTTGATGATTTCATAGAACGCGCTGGTGGCACGGGAATCTTTTGAAAACAAGACGATCTTATCACCTTTCGCCATATTCAGGTCGACGTTGCGGAACAGCACTTCGCCTTCTACCGATGCCGCAAGCCCTGAAATATTCAGGATCTGGTCGCCCGCTTCGCGCTCCTGGTCAAAGATGATGGCCGGATAGCGACGGCTCGACGGTTTGATCTCGTCGACTTTCAGCTTTTCGATCATCTTCTTACGAGAAGTCGCCTGTTTTGATTTCGCTACGTTGGCCGAGAAACGGCGGATGAACTCCTCAAGTTCCGCCTTCTTCTCCTCTGCCTTCTTATTCTGTTGTGCCCGCTGGCGCGCCGCTAACTGCGACGATTCGTACCAGAAGGTATAGTTGCCCGAATAATGGTTGATTTTTCCAAAGTCGATATCGGAAATGTGCGTACACACGGCATCCAGAAAGTGGCGGTCGTGGGATACGACGATTACGGTATTATCGTAGTTCGCCAGGAAGTTCTCCAACCAGCCGATGGTTTCAAAG
>DATGXZ010000506.1:0-3004 GCA_035298445.1 Flavobacterium sp. | reverse complement strand
ATGCGCCTTACAGCAACGAAATCGATCGGCAGGCGGGCACGCTGACGCTGTCGCTCGATCCGTTCGTACCTTCACAGATGATTATCGCTCCGTCAGGCGCTACGCATTTTAAAATTGTGTCGGCCGGTGTTGCGATTGATTTTGAAGGTGAGGCCTTCACCACGGACCGCAAAGAAACGGTACTCTTACCGTGGGACAACAACGCGACGCAACCACTTGTGCATACGCACAACGTAACTGCCGGAAGTACGCACCCCCTCTTTTTGCTGATGGGAATTGTTTTCTTCCAGGAGGTAAATGGGACTTACTATCCTTTGAAAAACGGAGCGCATAATCCATTACGGATTGTTGCGGTGAGTGGATTCTAAAAACCCCGAGGGCCTCTCCACCAGGAGGGGCCTTCTTTAAAACGTAATATCATGGAAAAATATAGTGTCCGTTCCGGGACCATCGGAGGAACCCTTTTGAGCCTGTCTTTTGGTTTTGATTCCAGCGACCTGATCCGCACGGCAGTGCTTGCCGCGGTGGGCGCTTCTGTTAGTTTTGTGGTTACCTGGATTTTGAAGTGGGTTGTGGAACGGAGGAAGAAGGAGGGTTGAGGGTTGGGTTTTGGGTTTTAGCTTCGCTCCCTTTCGTCCTTTGGACTGGTTAAACGATAAATAAATTCACTTTAAAGATACTTTTACTCCTATCAAAGGCAGTTAAATTGATGTCAAAGACAGTTTAATTCCCATCTAATGCAACGGATAAAGACATTCAGATAACCGTACATGGTGATGGCGGCCAACCCTGAACCATGAACTTTCGACTTTCGACTTTCGACTTTTAACTTTTAACTTTTAACAAAAGACGCGGTTTTCCCGTTCCTCTATGTCACCGGGAAAGGGTATTTTGCATTAGGGGAGGGGCGGATGCGTCCCTTAGCGAAAGTGGTTGGCCCGACCATACGGGAAAACCGTACCTTTTGTTAAATTTTTTGATGCCGCTAGCCTGCGATCCGCAGGTCTTTTAGATGCTACAAGTCAAGTTCTACCACCACTTCGGTCCAAAAGAATGAGCCCCGGTGAACAATGTCTTTCGACTGCCAACCTCCAAAGCAGAACCTTCCACCATCAACTATGAACTATCAACCATCAACTTTTCCAAAAAAAAATCACCATCACTGTAACAAACCAAAATCCGCCTCGTCTTTTACATATCAATCAAAACAATCAGAATCAGTAAAACGCCGGGCATTTGGTTCCGGCGTTTTTCTTTTGCATTGCTTACATAGGTCAAAAGTCCAAAAATCAAAAGTGGTAAAGCATACTGACAACTAGCCACTGACCCCTCTCCAATACCTACCCACTTCTCCCCTTTCTTCGTACCTTTAGCCGTCAAACCTGATTTACATGAAAGCATACCGTATCGGCATATTGGCGCTAACCACACTGGTTGCCGCCTGTTCGCCAAAACTTGCCCCCACACCCAAAACTGAAACGACTTCTAAAGCAACGGTCGCCGAATTCTGGCTCACCACGCCTGATAAATCCGTGCTATTCAGTCGCCGACCAGATTTAAGCGAAGCGGAAGTCCCATCAGAAACGACCATTACCGTAGACGCTTCGAAAACCTACCAGGACATTGACGGATTTGGACTCTGCCTCACCGGCGGAAGTGCGCAACTGATCAGTCGGATGTCACCCGGAGCACAGACCGCGCTTTTACAGGAACTTTTTGGTACAGACGGCAACCACATCGGGTTAAGCGTACTGCGACTCAGCATTGGATCATCCGATCTTGACGACCGTATCTTTTCGTATGACGATCTTCCGTCCGGACAAACCGACCCTGAACTACGACAATTCAGTATCGAGAACGACCGTCGCACCGGCCTGATTGACATCCTCAAAAAAATAAAAGCCATCAACCCAAGCCTCTACCTGATGGGCTCTCCCTGGTCGGCTCCGACCTGGATGAAAACCAACGGATATGCCAAGGGCGGCAGCCTCAAAACCGAATACTATCCGGTCTACGCTCAGTACTTTGTGAAGTACATTAAAGCGATGGAGGCGGAAGGGCTGCCCATTGATGCCATCACCATCCAAAACGAACCGTTGCATCCGGGTAATACACCCAGCATGTACATGGAAGCGAAACAACAGGCGGTTTTTGTCTCCAAACACCTGGGGCCCGCCTTCGCGAAAGCAGGCATACGCACCAAAATCATCCTGTACGACCATAACTGTGACCGTCCCGATTACCCGATTTCCATCCTCGATGATCCCTCCGCCAAAGCCTTTTCCGACGGTTCGGCCTTTCACCTCTATGGCGGCACTGTCGACGCGATGACCAAGGTTCACGACGCACATCCGGACCGAAACCTTTATTTTACCGAGCAGTGGACAGGTGGTCCTGGCGATTTCCCGAACGATCTCAAATGGAATGTCGAGAACCTGACCATCGGTGCCTCCCGCAACTGGAGCCGGATGGTGCTGCAGTGGAACCTGGCCTCCGACCCGCAGTATAACCCACATACCGATGACGGCGGCTGTACTTCGTGTATGGGCGCCATTACTCTCGATGGTAACGACGTGAAACGCAACGTCGCCTATTATCATCTGGCACACGCCGCAAAATTCGTCCGCCGCGGATCCAAGCGCATCGAAAGTAACCTTATCGACGGTCTTCCGAACGTAGCCTTCCTGACTCCAGACGGCAAAAAAGTGGTGATTGTGGTGAACACGTCGACGGCTGCGAAGGGCTTTTCGATCTCTGCAAACGGACAGGCCTATGCCGCCTATCTCGGCGCAGGAGCGGTCGGTACGTTTATCTTACCCTAATTCGACGTAGCATGGCCGTTTACGACATCCACTACCCCACCGCACCCGAAGTGCCTATCGTCATCAGTTCACCCCACTCGGGCATTGCCTTTCCCGACGACATCCGCCAACGGCTATACCCGGAGATGGCGGCCCGACCCGACGACGCCGATTGGTTCATTGACCGACTCTACGAAAAGCCC